>NZ_JBHTST010000104.1:0-5242 GCF_042794995.1 Streptomyces sp. NPDC056503 | reverse complement strand
GTGGGGGGCGGGGGGGGGGGCCCCCCGGGGGGCGCCGCCGCCATGGAGCCGTACCGGGCCGCGGCCGTCCGCGCGATGGGACTGCGCGCCGTGCCCGACCGCGAACTCTCCCCGTGGGCACGGGCCGCCGTCGACGCCGCCCGCGCACTCGGCCACACCGAGGCCGACATGGGCCGCACCGGCGGCCCCGGTTACGGCTTCCCCCTCCTCAACGCGCACGACGGACTCCGCCGGAACGCCGCCCTCGCCTACCTCGGCCCCGACGTCCGCGCCCGCCCCCGGCTGACCGTCCTCCCGCACGCCGTCGCCGACCGCCTGCTGGTGCGCGGCGGCCGGGTCGACGGCGTCGTCGTGCTCGTCGACGGCGTGCCGCGCACCCTGCGGGCCGACCGGTACGTCGTCGCCTCCGGCGCCTTCGGCTCCCCCGCGCTGCTGCTCCGCAGCGGCATCGGCCCGGCCGGCGAGCTGCGCGCGCTGGGCATCGACCCGGTGCTCGACCTGCCCGGAGTCGGCGCCAACCTCAGCGACCAGCCCGGCGTCTTCGTCCCGCTCGCGCCGACCCCCGAACTCGACGCCGCGCTCGCCGCCAAGGAGCGCGACGGCGAGCTGTACGTCAGCCGGGTCCTGCTCCGGACGGCCGGCCCGCACGCCCCCGAGGACGGCTGGAACCTGCACATCCTGCCGTCGGCGGGCCCGCCCCTGTTCGGTTCGCTGCCGCCCGGCCGGTACGAGGCGGGCGTGTCGGCCTTCCTGATGAAACCCGCCTCGCGCGGCTCCGTCCGCCTCACCTCGGCCGATCCGCTCGCCCCGCCCGCCCTCGACCCCGGCTTCCTCACCGACCCGGAGGGCCACGACCTGGAAACCCTCCGCTCCGGCCTGGAGACCGCCCTCGCGCTCGCCGGGACCGCCGCCCTCAAGGGGCTCGCCACGCTCCCCGGGGACACGGCCCCGCACCTCCTGGGCGACGACGAGCTGCGCGCCCGCACCGGCACCTACTGGCATCCGGTCGGGACCTGCGCGATGGGCCCCGACGACGACCCCGCCGCCGTGGTGGACGGCGAGGGCCGGGTCCGCGGGCTGACGAACCTGACGGTCGCCGACGCCTCCGTGCTGCCCACCGTGCCCGCCGCCAACACCCAGCTGCCGGTGCTCGCCACCGCCGAACTGCTCGCCGCCGCCCTCACCACCGGGCCCGGCGCATGACCGGCGCCCCCGACGACGGAGGAACCACCACCATGACGGACCACCCCGCCCGGGGACGGCGCCTCGTCTACGGCTGCATGGGCCTGGGCGGCGGCTGGGACGCCCTGCCGTACGGCCCCGACGACGTCGACCACGCCGAACGGGCCGTCGAGGCGGCCCTCGCCATCGGCATCACCGCCTTCGACCACGCCGACATCTACCGGTACGGAAAGTCCGAGGCCGTCTTCGGTGAGGTGCTGGCCCGCGCCCCGGGCCTGCGCGAGCGGATCACCCTCCAGTCCAAGTGCGGCATCCGGCTCCCCGAGGACGGCAGGCCCGGCTTCTACGACCTGCGCGGCCCCAGCGTCCTGCGCCGCGTCGAGGAGTCGCTGACCCGGCTGCGCACCGACCGCCTGGACGTCCTGCTGCTGCACCGGCCCGACCCGCTCGCCGATCCGGAGGAGCTGGCCGCCGCGCTCTCCTCGCTCCACCGGCAGGGCCTGGTCGGGCGCTTCGGCGTCTCCAACATGAACGCCGCCCAGATCGCGCGGCTCCAGTCCTTCCTGGACGTGCCGCTCGTCGTGGACCAGCTGGAGATGAGCCTGCGCAGCCGCGCCTGGGTCGAGGAGGGCGTCCTGGTCAACACCCCGGCCGGGGCGGAGGTCGGCTTCCCGTCCGGGACGGTCGAGTACTGCGCCGAGCGGGGCATCGAACTCCAGGCGTGGGGCGCGCTCGCCGGCGGCCGGTACACCGACCCGGCGGCCGGGCCGGCCGCCGCGCTCGCCGGCCGGCTCGCCGAGGAGCACGGCACCACCCCGGAGACCGTGGTGCTGTGGTGGCTGCAGCGCCATCCCGCCGGGATCGTGCCGGTGATCGGCACCTCCCGCCCCGAGCGGATCCGCGCCTGCCGCGACGCGGTGGAGCGGGCCCCCGGCCTCGGCCACGAGGAGTGGTACGCCCTCTGGACCGCCGCGCGCGGCGCCCCGCTGCCCTGACCCGGGGCCGGCCCGGCCCGCCCCCGCACCCCCCGATCGGTTTCCCCCTGTACGGAGAGAGTCTGTGACCACCACCGGCGCGCCGCCGGCGGGCTCGTTCGAGTCGGCCCGTTTCTACATCACCTTCCGCTGCAACTCACTGTGCGGCTACTGCAACGTCTGGCAGGACGACAAGTTCAAGGGGTACGAGGAACTCACCCTGGAGCAGGGCCGCCGGATCCTCGACGAACTCCACGCGCTCGGCGTCCGCTACGTCGACTTCACCGGCGGCGAGCCGGTGCTGCACCCGCACATCGACGGCATCGTGCAGTACGCGAAGAAGCTCGGCATGACGGTCGAGATCACCAGCAACGGCATCCGCTTCGCCAAGCACATCGACGCGATCGTGCCGCACGTCGACACCATGAACGTCTCCCTGGACACCCTGCGCCCGGAGCGCTACCGGGCCATCAGAGGAGTGCCGACGCTCGACCGGGCGCTCGACGTGATCCGCTCCATCGTCGCCTCCGGCGACGGCGGGCACCTGAAGCTGATCTGCGTGGTCACCCGGGAGAACGTGGACGAGGTGCCCGACCTGCTGCGCTTCGCGCAGGAGAACCGGGTGACCGTCTACTTCTCCACCATGTTCGAGTACTTCGACGAGCAGGACACCGTCCGGGACGTCAACCGCACCGCCCGGAAGCTGAAGCTGGTCGAGCAGAACGGACGCCCGGCCGGCGGCGGCTGCGCGCCGGAGCGGGCGGCGCCCGGCCCGGACGACGGCTCCATACCCGACCTGCTCCTCGGGCTGCTGCACGCCCCGTTCGCCCTGGTCAACCTGCACTTCCGGAAGTACGTGGAGACCCAGGACCCGTCGGCCCCCACGCAGTGCTACGCCAACAAGAAGATCCTGACGGTCGGTCCGGACGGACGGCTCGTCCTGCCCTGCTACCACGCCTTCGACAACTCGGTCACGTGGGAGCGGCCGCTGGCCGAACTGGTGCGGGACGAGGAGTTCCTGCGCGTGCGGGACGAGGAGGTCGGCTTCCGGCCGGAGTGCCGGGGCTGCACCGTCTTCCCCTACGTGGGCCTCTCGTTCAGCTACCGCTTCGACAAGGTCTTCCTCTACCAGGCGCTCTCCGAGGAGATCGCCAAGCTGAAGACCCGCTTCGTGAACCCGCTCTTCCCCCGCCTCACCGTCGAACCCGGCCCGCTGCTGGCCGAGTTCGCCGCCCTGGAGCGCTTCATCGACGCGGAACTGCCCTCCTTCCGGGCTCCGCTGACGGAGCACCACCTCTACCGCTTCGACGTCACGGGCACCGGGATCCGCACCGACTTCGCCGCCGGGGAGACCTCGGTCGAGGAGGTCCTCGCCGACCACTCCGGCGAGCAGTGCTGGGGCGTCCAGCGCTCCCCGCACACCTGGATCCGGCTGCTCTACCGCGAACTGCTCCCCCTGCTCGGCGCCCTCGCCGACCAGGGCCGGCTCCCCCGGGAGCCGTACGAGGAACTGGTCGGCGGGGTGTACGCGGTGCAGCTCGCCTGGTGGCGGGCGTACCTCGGGCGCTACGCCCGGGGCGGCGCCGCGCTCGACACCCGCGACGCCGACGCGACCGTGGCCCGCTTCCTCGCCGCGACGGCGGCCCTGCTGCCCGAGGCACCGGAGTCCGGCCGGGTGCGCGAGATCCTGCTGCACGCCGGGTGCGTCCTGGCCCTGCCCGCCGCGGAGCTGGCCCCGCTCGCCTCGACCGCGCCCTTCCCCGAGGCGGACCTGCTCGCCAAGCACCTGCTGCTGCTCGCCCCCGGGGAGGAGCCGGCGGCCTACGCGGCGCTCCTCCCGGACGGCGCGGCGGGAGCGCTGCGCGGCGCGCCGCCGGCCCCGGCGCCGGACGGCCCGCTCGACCGCCTCCTGGACACCGCTCCGGCCGGGGACACCACCGCCGTCGCCGCCCTGATCGACGCGGTGCGGGCGCTGCGCGCGGAGCTCCCCGAGGAGGAGCTCGCCGCGCTGCTGCTGGCGCGCGAGCTGCGCGACCCCGCCCTGGTGCGGCGGCGCGGTGCCGAACTGCGCGGCGACGCCCGGCCCTTCGCGGACGGTGCGGCATGAGCGCCGGGACGGGGCGCGGACGGCCGCGCGGCGCGGTCCTCCTCGCCGCCGGGGCGCTGGCCGCGGCGCTCGGTCTGCTCGCGGTGTGGGTGCTGGGCCGGGGCGCTCCGGAGGCGGACGGGGCCGCGGGGCCCGTGCTCCCGCGCCCGGACCACGTGGTCGTCGTGGTCTTCGAGAACAAGGCGTTCGAGGACGTGATCGGCAGCGGTGAGGCCCCGTACCTGGACTCGCTGGCGAAGGGCGGGGCGACGCTGACCCGTTCGTACGGGCTGACCCACCCCAGCCAGCCGAACTACGTGCAGCTGTTCTCCGGCGGGATGCAGGACGTCCTGGACAACAGCTGCTACGAGCCGGGGTTCAGCCGGGCGCCCAACCTCGCCTCGGAGCTGATCGCCGCCGGGCGGACCTGGGCGAGCTTCAACGAGGGCCTGCCCGCGCCGGGTTCGACGGTCTGCGAGGCGGGCCGCTACGCCCGCAAGCACAACCCGTGGTTCGCGTTCTCCAACGTGCCCCTGGAGACGGCGCGGACGATGGAGCAGTTCCCCGAGGACTTCACGACGCTGCCCACGGTGTCGTTCGTCGTCCCCGACCTCTGCAACGACATGCACGACTGCCCGGTCCGCACCGGGGACACCTGGCTGAAGGAGCGGCTGGGCGCGTACGCCGCCTGGGCCCGGACCCACGACAGCCTCCTCGTCGTCACCTTCGACGAGGACGACGGCCTGGCCGGCAACCGGATCCCGACCGTGCTCTACGGCGAGCCGGTGGTGCCCGGCAGCACCTCGGACGAGAAGTACCACCACTACGACGTGCTGCGCACCCTGGGCCGGCTGGCCGGCCTCGACCGGCACCCCGGGCAGGCCGCCGCCGCCCGGGAGATCACCGGCGTGTGGGCGGTCTGAGATGTACCTCGCGGACGGCCGGGACCATCCCGGCCGCGGATCCGCGGCGGACGGCACCCGGCCCCCCGGCCGGGTGC
>NZ_JBHTST010000103.1:0-31162 GCF_042794995.1 Streptomyces sp. NPDC056503 | reverse complement strand
ACGCGCGCGTGGCGGCTCCTCGCGGTCCACACCGGGACCCGCCCTCGGGGGCGTACCCCTCAGGTGGCCACCGGCTGCTGACCGCGGTCGGCGAGGACGAGGGCGTGCTCGACGACGGCGACGAGGATGGCCTTGACGGACTCGCGGTCGCGGGCGTCGCACATCACCAGCTCGACCTCGGGGTCGAGGTCGAGCGCCGCCCGCACGGTCTCCGTCGGGTAGCGGCGGGCGCCTTCGAAGCAGTTGACGGCCACCGTGAAGGGGATGCCGCGCCGCTCGAAGTAGTCGATGGCGGCGAAGCAGTCCTCCAGACGACGGGTGTCGGCGAGCACGATCGCGCCGAGCGCGCCCTGCGCCAGCTCGTCCCAGAGGAACCAGAAGCGGTCCTGCCCGGGGGTGCCGAAGAGGTACAGGACGAGGTCCTCGCGGAGGGTGATCCGGCCGAAGTCCATGGCGACCGTGGTGGTCGTCTTGGCCTCGACGCCGTGCAGGTCGTCCACGGGACGGCCGGCCTCGGTGAGGACCTCCTCGGTCCGCAGCGGCCGGATCTCGCTGACCGCGCCGACCAGAGTCGTCTTGCCGACCCCGAACCCGCCGGCGACCAGGATCTTCAGGGTCACCGGCTCGACGGGGGTCTTCTTGCGGCTAGAGCGCCCGAAGGCCATTGATCACCTCGCGGAGGATACTCACGTCCGGCAGCTGGGCCGGCGGAACGGGACGGGTCACGTGCACGAGTTCCTCGTCGACGAGATCGCCGACCAGCACCCGGACCACCCCGACGGGGAGGTCGAGTCCGGCGGCGAGCTCGGCGATCGACTGGGGCTGCTCGGAGCAGCGTTCGACGATCTCCACGTGTTCCGGGGAGAGCGACTGGTCACGGCCGGGGTCGTCGGCGGCCGGTTCGGGCACCACCACGGCGATGAGGTCGAGCCGGTGACGGCCGGCGGCGCTCGTCCGGCCGCGGGTCATCGCGTACGGACGGACGACCGGGCCCGCCTCGTCGTCGTACCAGTGGTGGGGGACGGCCGTCCGCCGGCCCGGGGCGTCCCCGTCGGGGTGGTTGCGCTCGGCTGCGTCGCTCATGCGGGGCGGCTCACCCTCCCGTCGACAGACCGGTCCGGGGGGCCGTGCCGAGGTGGGTGCCGACCCGCTTGACCATGAGCGTCATCTCGTAGGCGACCTGGCCGACGTCGGAGTCGGCGTCGGCGAGGACGGCGAGGCAGCTGCCGTCGCCGGCCGCGGTGACGAAGAGGAAGGCCTCCTCCAGCTCCACCACGGTCTGCCGGACCCTGCCCGCCTCGAAGTGGCGGCCGACGCCCTTGGCGAGGCTGTGGAAGCCGGACGCGACGGCGGCGAGGTGCTCGCCGTCCTCGCGGCTCAGGTCCTTCGACGCGCCGGTGGGCAGCCCGTCGCTGGAGAGCACCAGGGCCTTGCGGATGGCGGCGACGCGCTGGACCAGCTCGTCGAGGAGCCAGTTGAGCTCGCCGTTGCCGTTGACGGGGCTGCTGGTGCTTGCTGCGGCGTTCGGTGCGGTCATCGACCGTCCCCCTCGGGTGTCGTTCCGTGTGCTGTGCTGTCGCCGTGTGCCGTGCTGTCGTCCGGGCCCGAGCCGTGCCGGCGTCCGCGCTGCCAGCCGCGCTGCATGGCGGCCATGCGGGCCCGCACCTCCTCGGCGTCGCGCTCGAAGTCGTCCCCGGCCCGGCCGTCCTCGGCGGGCCGGTCGTCCTCGGCGGCGGCCGGCTGGTCGGGCTCGCGCAGCTGCGGCACGAGGCTCGCCTGCCGGACCCGGCGCGGGAGGCCGTCGAGCGGTTCCGGCGTCCCGGCCCGCGGCACCGGGGCCGGCGCCTGGGCGGGGGCCTGAGCCTGGGTCGGGGCCTGGGCGGGGGCCTGAGCGGGGGCCTGAGCCTGGGTCGGGGCCGTACGGGCCTCGGTGCCCTCCGGGCGTACGGGGACGAGCGCGGGGCCGGCCGGGCGCGGCACCCGGCGGTCCTCGGCGCCGCCCTGGCCGGGGGCCGGATGGGCGCGGCCGGGCTCGTCGAGCCTGCGTCCGTGGTCGACGACGAGCGTCGGCGGCCGGCGGCGCGGCAGCGGCAGCGCGCCGTCCTCGCCGGCCGGGTCGCCCTCGTCGTGGCCGGAGGTCTGGTCGGGGGCCTGCTGGTGCTGCTCGACGGCCGGGACCAGTCCGCCCCGGCGGCGCTGCGGACGGAAGAGGCCGCCGCGCTCGCTGTCGGTGTCCAGGAGGTCCGCGGAGCGGTCGAGGAGCGCGTCCAGCTCCTCGGGGCCGAGCGGCGGTTCCAGCTCGACGGGGCCGTCGAGCGGACGGGCGGGCGTTTTGGCCGTCGCTCCCGCCGGGCCTGCCGGGCCCGTCTCGTCGGCGAGGTCGGGCACGCGGGCGAGAGCGGGCCTGCGCTGCGGGAGGAGTCCGTCGCCGAGCGCGCCGGCGGGCGTCCCGGAGGTCGTAAAGGATCCGCCGGAAGCGCGCTGCGGGTCGCCGTCCGCCGCGCGCGGGTCGAGGGACTTGCGGTCGAGGCGGAAGCCGGCGCCCTGCGTCTCGGGGGCGTCGGTGAGCAGCGCGGCCGGGATGAAGACGACCGCCGTGGTGCCGCCGTACGGCGAGGTCTGGAGCGAGACGCGGACGTTCTGGCGCTGGGCGAGCCGGCTGACCACGAAGAGGCCGAGGCGGTCGGTGTCGGAGAGCTCGAACTCGGGGGTCTCCGCGAGGCGCAGGTTGGCGTCGAGGAGCACCTCGGGGCTCATGCCGAGGCCGCGGTCGTGGATCTCCAGGGTGAAGCCGTTGGCGACGCGCTCGCCGAGGACCTGGACGGCGGTGTGCGGGGGCGAGAACACGGTGGCGTTCTCGAGGAGTTCGGCGATGAGGTGGGTGAGGTCGGCGACGGCGGGGCCGCCGACGCCGAGCCGCGGCAGCCGGCGGACCTCGACGCGCTCGTAGTCCTCGACCTCGGCGACGGCGGCCCGGACCACGTCCATCAGCTGCACGGGCTTGCGCCACTGGCGGGAGGGGGCGGCGCCGGAGAGGATCACCAGTCCCTCGGCGTGGCGGCGCATGCGGGTGGTGAGGTGGTCGAGGCGGAAGAGGTCCGCGAGCTCCTCGGTGTCCTCGGTGCGCCGCTCCATGGTGTCGAGCAGGGTGAGCTGGCGGTGGAGCAGGACCTGGTTGCGGCGGGCGAGGTTGACGAAGACCTCGGAGACCCCGCGGCGCAGCTCGGCCTGCTTGACGGCGGCCTCGACGGCGGCGCGCTGGAGGGTGTTGAGGGCCTGGCCGACCTGGCCGACCTCGTCCTCGCCGTACCGCAGGTGGGGGACCTCGGTCTCGACGTCGACGTGCTCGCCGGCGGCGAGGCGGCGCATGACGCTCGGCAGCCGGACGCCGGAGACCTCCTGGGACTCCTTCTGGAGGCGGCGCAGGTCGCGGACGAGCGAGCGGCCGATCCGGACCGAGATGCCGACGGAGGCGAGGAGGGCGAGGAAGCCGAGGACGCCGGCGACGCCGGCCTTGAGCAGGACGCTGTACGCGGCGGGCTGGACGCGGTCCTGGTAGCGGTCGCCGGCGGCGGTGTTCGCGCGGGCGAGCTCGTCGAGGACGGGGCTGGCCTCGTCCTGCCAGTAGACGGCGGTGACGGCCTTCGGCCGTTCGGTCGGGCCGCCCTTGATGAACTGCTCCTCGGCGGTGCGCAGGGCCGCGGTCTCGGGGCTGCGCCAGTACTGCTCGAAGCGCTGCCGCTCGGTGGCGGGGAGGAGTTCGAGGTTGACCTCGTAGTACTGCTTGCGGCCGGCGACGAGGTCGGAGACGGCGCGGATCTCCTGGGCGGTGACCCGGTCGGCGACGAGGGCGGAGAGGACGAGGGCGTCCTCGCGGGAGAGGAGTTCACGGGCCCGGGTGACGCCGACGAGGGCGCGGCCCTGCTTGTCCATCTCCACGTTCTCCAGCGCGTGGAGGGTGACGAGGAAGCTGTAGCAGGGGTCGACCAGGCGGTTGTAGAACTCCAGGGCCTGGAGGCGGCCGATGCTGCGCTTCTCCACCGAGCGGCGCAGCGAGGAGATCTCCTCGAAGGCGCGGAGGAGGGAGTTGAGCCGCTGGGTGGTGACCGGGCGCATCTCCTCGCGGACACCGGGGTCCTCGGCGTTGGCGCGGATGCGGGCGATCTGGCGGTCGGTGGCGAGACGGGCCGCGCGGAGCTGGGGCAGGGCCTGGGAGCCGCGCGGGTCGGCGAGGTAGACGAGGGACTGGCGGCGTTCGAGCTGGATGACCCGGGCCGTGTCCTCGATGGGGTAGCCGACCTTGTCGACGACGTAGCCGACGTCGAGGAGTTGGTCGGCCTCGCGTCCGGTCAGGACCGTGGCGAAACCCCAGAGGCCGGTGAGGGAGACGAGCGGTACGAGGAGCAGCGCCACGATCTTCCGGCGGATGGACTTCCCGCGAAAGCGCATGGCCTCCCCCAGTACGGCCCCCGCGGCCACGGAGGTCTCTCGAACGGCGTCGCCGCGTCAACACGGCGCGTCAACCTTCGGTTTCAACAAACGGCGGCGCGAGCCTACTACTGCATCGCGGCCTTCTCGAAGGTGTGTCTGGGCGATTTCCAGCCTACCGAGTGAGCGTTGATCATGAGATGTCCTGGTATTCCAGGAGTTCGGATCGGCCACTGTGGTGCAGGACACTTGACGGTGCGCCATTTTCCGCCCTGGGCGCAATGGCTGGAATCGTTCGTTCCGGTCGCGGTGTCGGGTGAGTTGGGGAAACCTTTTCCCTGTCCGGAGCGTCATGAAGTACGGGGGAACGCCCTGTCCGTGGACGGGCGGCCGTGCGCCGGGGGGTCGTCAGCCGCGCGCGCCGTGTAAACCGGCCGGAACCGGGCAGCCACCCCAGTGAGCGTCGTGCGTGGGGAGTGACAGGACAGATGGAAGACGAGACGCGGACCGCGGGTCAGTTGTGGGTGGAGGACGCGCGCGGACTGCGGAGGATGCCGGACCCGGTGCGGAACGCGGCGGTGCGGGCGGTGATGATCATGTCGGTGACACTCATCCTGGCCGTGGTCGCCTTCCTCACCTCCGTCACGAGCTCCTGGCTGGCCTATCCGATGACGATCGCGTCCGTGGTCGCGACCGTCGTGGCCACCTGGAGCGTGCTGGACATCTGGATCACCCGTCAGGTGTGGCGGCAGCGCAACGGCGTGGTCTCCGAGCCGAGCAGCAGCGCGTATCCGGCCCGGCGGGAGAGGGTAGTGGAGGAGCAGGTCGCCTGACGGGCGTCCCGAACCGGTCGCCTGACGGCGGCCTCGCGAGTGCGTCGGACGGCGGCGGTCTCACGGGTGCGTCGCACGGCGGCGGCCTCCGAAGTACCTGGAAGGCCCGGGCCCTTGTGGGGTCCGGGCCTTCGTCGTGGCGACGCGCGGGGTGCCGGGCGGCGTCGTGGCTACGAGGGGCCCGGGGCCCGCGCCGTGGCTGCGCGCGGGATCCGGGGCCCGCCTCGTGGCTGCGCGCGGGATCCGGGGCCCGCGTTCCGGCCAGGCGCGGGTCCGGGGCCGGCTTCGTGGCTACGGCGCGGTCGGCGGTTCGTCGTCCTGGTGACGGCGGAACATCCGGGTCGCCGTGATCTCGCCGTGGATCGTCTCGCCCTCCCCGGCCGGCTGCGGCAGGCCCGGGCGCAGATGCTCCTCGACGCTGATGTACTTCAGGCCGGCCCGCAGGTCCGCGTCGTTGCGCAACCGGATGACCAGGGGGAACTCGGCGAGGGCCGTCGTGTCGAACAGGCCCGTGGTGTACAGCAGCTGGACGCCGAGCGCGTCCGACACGGCCCGCTGGAGTTCCAGCAGGTACGTGGCGTTGGCCCGGCCGATCGGGTTGTCCAGGAACAGCGTGCCCGCGTGCCGGTGCTTGTCCCGGCCCCGGTCGTTGGAGCGCAGCGCCGCCATCGTGCAGTACAGGGCGATGGCCGCGGTGAGCAGCTGGCCGCCGGAGAAGACGTCGCCCATCTGCCCGACCGGTACCCGCTCGGCGCGCAGCACCGCGTCCGGCTTGAGGATCTCGACGGCGATGCCCTTGGGTTCGAGCGCCGCCTGCACACCGCGCAGCAGCAGCGACATGCCGTCGCGGCGCAGGTCGGAGTTCTTCCGCACGGCGGCGCGGGTCGCCTCGTCGACGACCTCGCCGAGCCGCTCGGTGAGGGTCGCCTGGTCCGGCTCCTCGAAGCGGATCCGCAGGAACTCCTGGCCGGACCACTCCCCCAGGCCCTCCGGGAGCCGGGAGAGCCGCTGGGCGGAGCGGAGCGTGGCGAGCGAGGTCTCCACGAGGCCGCGCAGCCGGTCCACGATCGACTCGCGGTTGCGCTCCAGCTGGGCCAGCTCGTCGGTGAGGACGCGGAGGCGCGGCGCGAAGGCCTCGGCCCACTTGGCGGCGTGCTCGGGCAGCGCCGAGGCGGGCAGTTCGCGGATCTGCTGACGGGCCGGGGTGCGGACCTGCTCGTAGCGGGTCGAGTTGGCGTGCCGGACGAGGATGTCGCTCGCCTCGCGCACCGCCGCGTCGGCGGCGGACAGCTCGGCGGTGCAGGCGCGCAGCGCCCGCCGGGCCTCCCCGGCGGCGGTCCTGGCCTCCTCCAGGGAGCCGGGGTACGGCTCCTGCTCCTCCTGCTCCTCCTCCGCGTGGTCGCGCATCAGGTCGCGCAGGAGCGCGGCGGTCTCGTCGAAGCCTCCGGCGGCGTCCTCGGCGGCCCGGTGGTCGCGCAGCAGCCCGCCGTGGGCGGCGCGGGCCGCCTCCAGCGCGTCGCTGCGGGCGGCGAGTTCGGCGCCCGCGGTACGCAGCAGCGCCTGGGCGCGGTCGGCGTCGGCGGGGACCAGCTCCTCCGGCAGCTCGGTGTGGGCCCCGCCGTCCTCGGGGGCCAGCCGCTCGGACTCGCCGCGCAGCCGGCCGAGCTTCTCGCTCGCCTCGGAGGCGCGGGTCTCCAGCATCTGCACCAGGGACTCGGCGCGGGCCGCGGCGGCCTGGCGGGAGGGGCCGTCGGCTCCGTCGGTGGACTCCAGGAGCTGCTCGGCGCGGGTGCGGACCTTGTTGGTGAGCCGGTCCAGTTCGGCGAGGGCGGCGGACTCGTCGCTCTCTGCGCGGGCCTGCTCGGCGCGCAGGTCGGCGCCGACGCCGACCTTCTCGTACACCTGGGAGGCGGCCCGGTAGGCCTCGCGGAGGGTGGGGAGCGCGGCGCGGGGGGCGTCCGGGGTCTCCTCCGGCAGCTGCTCGGGGGCGCCGGCGATCTCGGCGCGCTCGGCGCGCAGCGCGCGGGCGGTGCGGTGGGCGTCGTCGGCGGCGCGCTGGGCGGCCCGGCGGTCCTCGTCGGCGGCACGCGCGCGTTCCAGGCAGGTCTGGGCGCGGGCCTCGGACTCGGCGGCGTCGTCGGCGAGTTCGCGGAGCTTGGCCTGCCAGGCGGAGCGCTCACGGAGCCGGAAGGCGAGCCCGGCGAGGGCGTCGGCGGCCCGGCGGGCGCGCTGGGCGGCCTCCTGGCGCTCGTCGCGGACGGCGAGGGCCTCGGCGGCGGTCTCCTCGGCCTCCGTGTGCGCGGCGCGGGCCTCGTCGAGCGTCCGGGCGGCCGTCTCCGCGGTCTCGCGGGCGGTGGCGGCGACGGCCGCGAGCTCGGCGAGCATGCCGGGCGGGCAGTCGGCGCGCCAGGCGCCGACCCGGGCGGCGAGGGCGCGGTCGCCGGCGAGCCGGGCGGCGAGGGCGCGGATCTCCTCGTCGCGGGCGGCGGCACGCGCGCGCAGCGCCTGCCGCTCCTCGTCGGCGGCGTGCTCGTCGTGCATGGCCGGGTTCGGCGGCACGAGGAAGACGCCGGTGTCGTCGTCCGCGTCCTGCGCCGGTACGGGGGCGAGGAGGGCGGCGGCGGTGCCGACGGCGACGGCGGAGCGGGGCAGCAGGGCGGCCGAGCCGAGGGCCTCGCGGGCGCGCCCGTACGAGAGGGGGTCGGTGATGACGACGCCGTCGACGAGTTCGGGGCGGGCGGCGAGCACGCGCGCGTGGTCGGCGGGGTCGACGGACTGGGCGAGGTAGCGCCAGCCGGGGAGGGCGGGGATGCCGTGCTCGCCGAGGAACTCGACGGTGGCGAGGACGTCCGGGCCGGGCGGCAGCAGGCCGCCGTCGCCGAGGGCGCCGAGGATGCGGGAGTCGTCGGCGGCGGCGGTGCGCAGGTCGAAGAGGCGGCGCTCGGCGGAGGAGACGGCCTCGTCGAGCAGGCGCCGCAGCTCCTCGGCGTAGCGGTCGAAGTCGGTGACGGAGAGCGGGGCGGTCCCGGTGTCCCCCGGGTAGCCGGCCGGGTCCTCGTCCCCGTCGGCGGTGGCCCCGGCGCGCCGGCCGGGGAGCGGGGAGCCGGCGCCGGGCAGGCCGAGGAGTTCGGCGAGGCGCTCCTCGGCGGCCAGCGCCTCGGCGGCGCGCCGCTCGGCGTCGTAGGCGTTGCCCCCGGCCTCGGCCGCGTCGGCGGCGCGGGCGGCGGCGAGTTCGGCGCGGGACGCGGCGGCGGCCGTCTCGCGGGCCCGCTCGCTCGCGGTGCGGGCCACTTCGCGGGCGGCGTCCCAGGCGGCGACGGTGGTCTTCTCGGCGTCGGCGGCGGCGAGGGCGGCGCGGGCCGGGTCGGCGTCGGGGGCGGAGTCGTCGAGCCAGCCGGCCCGGACGGCCTCGGCGGTCTCCTGCTCGACCTCGGCGAGGCGCTGGCGCAGGTGGCCGGCCTCGCTGCGGGCGCGCTGGGCCTCGGTGGCGGCGGCGGTGGCGTCCCGGTGGGCGGCCTCGCCGGCCTCCTGGAGGGCGGTGGACCGTTCCTCCTCCTCGGCGGCGTGCCGCTCGCCCTCCTCGGCGGCGGCGGCCAGGGCCCGTACGAGGTCGGCCGCGGCCTCGGCGCGGGCGGCGAGGGCCGGGGCGGCGTCGCGCTCGGCCACGCGGATGGCGGCGGCCACGCGGGCGGAGCGGTCGCCCGCGGCGCGGTGGCGGAGCACCGACTCGGCGGCCTGCCAGGCGGAGTGCAGGGTACGGGCCTCGATCAGCTCGCGACGCTGGGAGGCGGCACCCTTCTCGGCGGCGGCGAGCGCCAGGGAGGCGTGCCGGTAGGCGAGTTCGGCGGCGATGAGGGCGCTGCGCTCGCGGGCCGTCTCGGCCTCGGCGACGGCGTGGCCCGCGGCGGTGACCTGCTCGGCCAGCTCGGCCGCGCGCGCCCGTTCCCGGGCGGCCCGGCCGGAGAGGCGCCGGGCGAGCGTGCGGGTGCGGCGTTCGGCGCCGGCGTGCACCTCGCGCGCGTGGGACCGGGTTCCGGCGGCGTCGACGATGCGGTTGAGGAGGTCGACGGAGCCCGCGGTGAAGTCGCGTTCGGCGGTGAGTTCGGCGCGGCGGCCGAGCTTGTTGCCGAAGCCGCCGACGAGGTCGGCCAGGCCGTCGGTGTCCCGGGTGTCGGTGACCGCGCGGAGCAGGAGGTCGGTGAAGTCGGAGTCCTTCTTGACCGCGAAGAGGCCGGCGGCCTCGCCCTCGTCGGCGTTCATCTCGCGCTGGTAGCGGAAGAGTTCGGGGTCGAGGCCGAGGTCGCCGAGGTGCTCGTTCCAGCGGTCGTGGATCTCCTCCCAGACCACCTCCAGGTGCGGGTAGGCCTTGCCGGCCTCGGTGAGGGCGTCGCGGAAGCCCTTCATGGTGCGGCGGCGGCCGGTGGCGGCGGAGGCGCCCTCGGCGGACGGGCGGACGGAGTTCGCCTCGGCGACCGGGAGGTTGTCCAGGCTGAGGCCGGGACCGGGGCGGAAGGAGTACCAGGCCTCGGCGAACTTCCGCGGGTCGTTGGAGACCTGGCGGCCGCGCCACTCGCTGACCTTGCCGACGACGACGAGTTCGCCGGTGAGGGTGTGCTGCCACTCCAGGGCGACGTGGCCGCAGTCGTCGGCGAGCAGGAACTTGCGGAGCACGCCGGAGCTGGCGCCGCCGAGGGTGTTGCGGTGTCCCGGGAGCATCACCGAGAAGATCAGCTTCAGGAGGACGGACTTGCCGCCGCCGTTCTCCAGGAAGAGCACGCCCGCGGGGGCGGGGCGGCGCGGCGGGCCGACGGGCTCCTCCTCGAAGAACTCCGCCTGGGTGGGGGCGGGGTTCGGCACGGGCGCGCCGACGCCGCGGAGGTCCAGGACGGTGTCGGCGTAGCGGGCGCCGGCGGGGCCGATGGAGTAGAGGCGGACCCGGGACAGCTCGTACATGGCGAGGGACTCTCGTGCTCTCGTGCTCGGGGAGTTCGGTGGTGCGGGACGGGTGCGGTGCAGGTGCGGTGTCGCGGGACGGGTGCGGTGTCGCGGGACGGGTGCGGCGGGGTTACGCGTGGAAGGGGAGGCCCGCGTCGGCGGCGAGGTCCAGGTCGTCGCCCTCGGGCGGCGGGACGAGGGTGGCGGTGCCGTCGCTGACGGGGACGATCCCGAGGTCCAGCAGTTCGGTCAGCGCGGCGGAACCGGCCATGTCGCGGACCTGGAGCTGGTAGCGGGCGGTGGTGCGGTAGGAGCCGCCGTTCTCGTCGCCGGTGCGCTGGAGGAAACCGGAGTCGGTGAGGAAGGCGACGGCCTTGGCGACGATGCCGGTGGTGGAACCCGCGAGGCGGCGGGCGTCCTTGGTGGCACCGGTGGTGGAGCGGCGGGACCAGACACGCCAGGCGGCCTCCAGGCCGGGGGCGTCGGTGGCGGGGTCGGTGTTCTCGCCCTGCTCCTCGGCGCGCTCCTCCAGCCGCAGACAGGCCTGGCGGACGAAGGAGTCGACGCCGTTGACGGTGAGGCGGCCGATGTACGCGTCGTCGGCGAGGTCCTCGGGGCGCGGGAAGGCCATCGCGGCGACGGCGAGGTGGGCCAGGCCGTGCAGGAAGCGGTCGGCGGAGTCGGTGTTGGCGCGGCGGGCGTAGTCGCCCATGCGGACGGCGAAGACGGAGTCCTCGCCGGCGGTGACGGCCATGCCGGCGCGCGGGGAGACCTCCAGGACGATCAGGCCGAGGCCGGTCGCGACGGCGTCGGCGAGCCGCGCGAAGGCCGGGTCCTCCTGGTAGCGGCGGAGCAGCTCGGCGTACTCGGCGTCCCGGGCGGGGAGCAGCTTGGGCTGGAGCCCGAAGGAGACGAGCCGCGCGGCGTCGGCGGCGTCGGCGGGGGTGACGGCGGCGGGCACGGAAGCGGTCGTGGAGGCGGGTGTGGAGGCCGGGGGCCGGGGGGACTCCTGCTCGCTCCACGCGTCCGCGTACTCGGTGTACTCGGGGTGCTGGACGGCGTTGTCGCTCACGGCTGGGGCTCCTCGGTGCGGCTCTCGTTCGGTACGGCGGTGGTGCCGGCGGCCCTCGGCAGGGGCAGTGGCACGGGGGTGACGGCGGCGGGCGGCACGGCGGGCCCGCTCGCCGGGGGAGGCGGCTCCCCCGGGCCCGTGAGCCGCACGGCGCGCACGCTCGGCAGGTCCCGGCGCCGGGCGGCGCCCCGGGGCGCCTCGGGCAGCGAGACGACGGCGAAGCGGGGACGGGTGCCGGGTGTGGCCTCGGTCCCGGGGGTGGCGTCGGTCCCCGGGGTGGCCTCGGTGCCGGGGGCGGAGCCGGTTCCCGGGGTCGGCGCGGGCACGGGCGTCGGGGCACGAGGGGTGGTGGGCGCGGAAGGCGCGTCCACGAAGGGGGGCAGGAGGCGGGGGCCGAGGGACGAGGCGAGGGCGGCGGGGCCGGTGCGCGCGTCCGTTTCGCGGCGCTCGGCGGGCGCGGCAGCCTCGGCGGGCGCGGTGGCCTCGGCAGGCGCGGCAGGCGTGGCGGGCTCTGTGAGCTCGGCGGGCTGGATGGGCTCGGCGGGCTCTATGAGCTCGCTCCGGTTCGTCGGGGAGGCCGGGGCGGCCTGAGCGGGCTTGGCGAGGGCTTCGGGCCGCTCGGTGGGCTCGGCCGGGGCGGTCGGGTCTGCCAAGGCGGTCGGGTCCGTCAGGGTGGTCGGGGCCGTCAGGTCTGCCAGGGCGGTCGGGTCCGTCGGGGCGGTGGCGGGCTCGACGAGGTCGGCCGGGGGTGCCGTCGGCTCCGTGACGGTCGCTGCCGCCTCGACGGGTGCCTCCGCCGCGACGGATGCCGCCGGCTCGGTCGCGTTCGCGCTCACGAGCGGCTCCGCAGGCTGCGGGGCGGGCTCCACGGGGGCCGCCGGGGCCGCCACGGGTACGGACGGCGTCGGCTCCGCCTCGGTCACCGGGGTCTCCGGCGCGGTCGGCTTCGGGAGCCACGCGCGGGTGGCGCGTGCGAGGAGGCGGGGCCGCCGGGGGGATCGGCCGGTGTCGGGCGCGGGCGGGGTGGGGTCGGAGACGTGCGTCACGTCGCCTCCGAGCGGTCGGCTGCCATGCCGACGGCGTCGAGGAGCGCCGTGCCGACGATGAGGTCCGCGCCGCCGAAGCCGGGGTCGTCGAGCGGGGTGCCGTCGTCGACGGCGAAGAGCAGGCGCTCCTCGCCCTGGCGGTAGGCGGTGCCGACCGGCGGGCTGGCCGCGTGGACGGCGAGCAGGGCCACCAGATAGGCGAGGTCCTCGCCGCCGGTGGCGCGGGCGTCGGCGAGCAGCCCCGAGAGCCTGCGCGGGGCGTCGTGCTCCAGGTCCAGCAGGGCGAGCGCGTCCGCGAGCTGGCGCTCGCTGAAGCGGGAGTCGTCGGGGGTGGCGATCAGGTCGGGCTCGGGCATCTCCGCGCCGAGGTGCTCGCGCTCGACGGGCGGGGTGAGCAGCAGGTCCACGAGGTCGCCGAGGCGCACCGAGGCGGGGGTCCGCAGGCCGGTGCCGCGCGCGAAGAAGGCGTCGGTGACCCGGGTGGCCCGCTCGACGGGGAGCGGCAGCACGGGCGCGACGAGCTGCCCGTACAGGTCCAGCCCGGTGTACCGGGTGGGGGCGGCGAAGGACTGGCGGTCCTGCTCGGCGCGGAAGAGCGGGCCGGCCTCCAGGAGCCGGGACTGGAGCTGGGTGTGGCGGCGGATGCAATCCTTGACGATGTCGACCAGCTCCGCGGCCCGGCGCTTGTGCTCGGGGTCCTCGGCCTCGTCACGGGCCTTGCGGATGTTGGTGAGGATCGCGTTCTCGTGGCGGTAGCGGTCGGCGACGTGGTCGAGCGCCTCGGCGATCATGTCGGGGACGCTGTTGAGCCAGTCCACCGCCCGCACGTTCCGCCGGGTGGCCTCCAGGGTCCTGCGGAGGGTCTCGGCGTACTGGACGGTGCGGTAGCGGGCCTGTTCGGCGGCGAGCTGGGCGTCGGCGAGGCGGCCCCGGCTGATGAGGACCTCCAGCTTCACCTCGGCGGCGATCTGGGCGCTGGTGACGTCGGTGTCGAGGGCGCCGACCAGCACGTTGACGGCCTCGTCGGTGGTCCGGAGGCAGACCGTGCCGCCGTACCCCGGGACCTCCTCGATGAGCTTGAAGTCGTAGTCCCGGCGGACGTACACGCCGTCGGTGCCGAAGGTGCCGTAGACGGCGCGGAAGCCGCGGTCGACGCTGCCGACGTTGATCAGGTTCTCCAGCACCCAGCGGGCCACGCGCTCGTGCTCGGCGGCGGGGCGGCCCGGGGCCTGGGCGGCGACGCGGGGCAGCAGCCGGGCGACGACCTGGTCGTGGTCGGCGCCGGTGTCGAAGTCCATGTGGAGGGTGACGAGGTCGATCGCGGCGAGGGCGACCTCGGCCATCGCGTAGACCGTGTACTCGCCCGCGAGGTTGGCCTTGCGCGCGTCGAGGTCGTGCAGCGGTGCCGTGCAGGCGAGCGCGCGCAGGCGCCGCGCGAGCCCTTCGTCGGCGGCCGGCCCCTGCGCGGGGCGCGGCCCCGCGCTGAGCTGGGGCGGAGCGAGGTCCGTCGAGGCAGGCGAAGTCACGGTGCACAGAGTAGGTCCTCGCACTGACATGGGTCGAAACGGCGCAGAAACCACCGCCCCCGCCCCGCCCGGGGCGGTACCCTCCTCGTCCTCTCCCGTCCGGTCGCCCGTTCCTTCGCCCCGTCCCGCTACGCCTCGGCCGGTTCGTCCACGGCCCTGGCGTACGCGGCCGCCACGCGGCCGATGGAGTCGTCGAGGTAGCGGGCCAGGAGGCGTTCGGCGACGGCCCGGTCCCCCGCCCGCAGGGCCTCCAGGATCTCCTTGTTCCGGACGAGGTAGGGCTCGTGGAGGGCCCGGGGGTCGTCCACCACGTGGAAGGCGAGCCGGAGTTCGGCGAGGACACCGCGCATGAGCTCGTCGGTGCGGGCGCTGCCGGCGAGGGCGACGAGTTCGCGGTGGAAGTGGATGTTGGCGGTGGAGACCTCGCGCCAGTCGCCGGTCCGCGCGGCGGCCTCGCCCTCGGCGACGGCGGCGGCGAGGCCGGCCACCGGGAAGGGCGGTTCGCCGAGGCTCCGTACGACGGCGCATTCGACGAGCCGGCGGGTGCGGTAGATGTCCTCGACGTCGTCCACGGCGAGGACGCGGACGAAGACCCCGCGGTTCAGCTCGTGGACGAGGAGCCGTTCGTGGGTGAGGAGCCGGAAGGCCTCGCGCAGGGTGTTGCGGGACACCCCGAGGGCGCCGCCGATGCTCTCCTCGGAGAGCCGGGTGCCGGGCGGGAAGAAACCCTCGGCGATGCGGGTGCGCAGGATGTCCGCGACCCGTTCCGCCGTGCTGGTGCGCCCGAGCAGCGCACGGTCGTCCGCCAGTCCCCCGGTCGTCCCGGTCGCCCCGGTGCCGCTCGCGTCCACGGTCCCCCTTCCTGCCGGGGCGGTCGGCCCCGTCGTCGTCCGGCCGCCGAGTCAATCGCAGAAACGGATCCGGGACAACATCCCTCTTGTCGGATCGTTGAACAATCCCCTACGGTGACGCCACCGCACCGGGTCACCGCCGGGACACCCTCCGGTACGCACCGGCCCCGGCGGATCCCGCACGCCCCGCACGCCTCCACAAGCTCCGCACGCCCCGCAAGCTCCGCACGTCCCCGCAAGCCCGCACGGCCTCACGTACGTCTCTCAGGCACGCCTCCCCGACTGCGAGGTGCAGATGAGCACGACACAGACCCGGCAGCACTCCGAGGACGACCGGCCCGACACGTCGGGCGCCTTCGGCTGGCTGCGCGCCCTCGGCCCGCGCGGACGGCGCGCCTTCGGCGGCGCTTTCGGCGGCTACGCCCTCGACTCCTACGACTTCTTCACCCTCCCCCTGTCGATGGTGGCGATCGCCGCCTCCTTCGGCCTCGACAAGGGCCAGACCGGACTGCTCACCACGGTGACCCTGGTGGTCTCCGCGGTCGGCGGCGCGCTCGCCGGCGTCCTCGCGGACCGGGTGGGCCGCGTCAAGGCCCTCATGATCACGGTGATCACCTACGCGCTCTTCACCGTGCTCTGCGGTTTCGCGCCGAACTACGAGACCCTGCTGGTCTTCCGCGCGCTCCAGGGCCTCGGCTTCGGCGGCGAGTGGGCGGTCGGGGCGATCCTCGTCGCCGAGTACGCCTCCGCCAAGCACCGGGGCCGTACGCTCGGCGCCGTGCAGTCGGCGTGGGCGGCCGGCTGGGCGCTCGCCGTCGTCGTCTACACCCTGGTCTTCCAGTTCTTCGACGCGGACCAGGCCTGGCGGATCCTGTTCTGGACCGGCGCCCTGCCCGCGCTGCTCGTCCTCTGGGTGCGGCGGCACGTCGAGGACGCCCCCCAGGCCGCCGCCGCGCGCGTGGCGAGCCCGGAGCGGGGTTCCCTGCGGGCGGTGTTCCGGCCCGACCTGCTGCGCACCACGCTCTTCGCGATCCTGCTCTCCACGGGCGTGCAGGGCGGCTACTACACGCTCGCCACCTGGGTGCCGACCTTCCTCAAGACCGAGCGCGGGCTGACCGTCGTCGGCACCGGCGGCTATCTGACGCTGCTGATCTCCGGCGCCTTCATCGGCTACCTGACGGGGGGCCATCTGACGGACCGGCTCGGCCGCAAGCGGAACATCGCGCTCTTCGCCGTCCTGTCGGCGGCGTCGGTACTCGCGTACACCCAGATCCCGGCGGGCTCGAACACCCTCCTCCTGGTGCTCGGCTTCCCGCTCGGCTTCTGCATGTCGGCCATCTTCAGCGGCTTCGGCTCCTTCCTCGCCGAGCTGTACCCGACGCCGGTGCGGGGCACCGGCCAGGGGCTCACGTACAACACCGGCCGCGCGATCGGAGCGGTCTTCCCCACCCTGGTCGGCTTCCTCTCCGGGAGCTGGGGCGTCGGCGGCGCGCTGGTCTTCGGCGCGGTGGGGTACGGGATCGCGGTCCTCGCGCTGCTCGGCCTGCCGGAGACGCGCGGGAAGGAGCTCGGGTGAACGGCGCCGACCTGCCGGGGACGGCCGTCCCCGGCCGCCGGACAGCGGTCCCGGAGCCGTGGGCGGCGGTCCCGGAGCCGCGGACGGCCGTCCCGGGTCCGCGCGAGGCACGCGCGCGTGCGCGGGCCGGGACGGCGGGCCCCACGGCCGGCTGGGCGCCCGGCCACGCCCAGGCCAACCTCGTCGCGGTGCCCGCCGACTGGGCCTACGACGTCCTCCTCTTCTGCACCCGCAACCCCAAGCCGTGTCCGGTCCTCGACGTCACCGACGCCGGCTCCTGGACGACCCGGCTGGCGCCCGGCGCGGACCTGCGCACCGACGTCCCGGGCTACCGGGTGTGGGAGGACGGACGGCTGGCGGCGGAACCGGCGGACGCCACGCCGTACTGGCGGGACGACCTGGTCTCCTTCCTCATCGGGTGCAGCTTCACCTTCGAGGGGGCGCTCGCCGCGGCGGGCGTGCCGCTGCGCCACGTCGCACAGGGCCGGAACGTGTCGATGTACGTGACGGACCGGGCCTGCCGCCCGGCGGGGCGGCTGCACGGGCCGATGGTGGTGTCGATGCGGCCGGTCCCGGCGCGGCTCGTGCCGGTGGCGCGGCGGATCAGCGGGCTGCTGCCGGCGGTCCACGGGGCGCCCGTGCACGCGGGCGATCCGGCGGCGCTCGGGATCCGCGACCTGGACCGGCCGGACTTCGGGGACCCGGTGGTGGCGGAGCCGGGGGACGTGCCGGTCTTCTGGGCCTGCGGGGTCACCCCGCAGGCCGCCGTGACGGCCTCGCGCCCACCGTTCGCGATCACCCACGCGCCGGGGCGGATGTTCGTCACCGACGTCCGGGACGAGGAGTACCGGATCGCCTTCTGAGCAGAACACCTCCGCACGCGCGCGTACCGCCACGGCGGGACAGCACCAGAGCACCACGGCTCCACAGCACCACGGCACCACAGCACCGATGAAAGGAACAGCACCATCATGAGCGGGGTCTCGATCGACCTGAACGCCGATCTCGGGGAGGGCTTCGGCCGCTGGACGCTGACCGACGACGAGCGGCTGCTCTCCGTCGTCACCAGCGCCAACGTGGCCTGCGGCTTCCACGCGGGGGACGCGGTCACCATGCGGCGGGTGTGCGAGCTCGCCGCCGAGCGGGGGGTACGGATCGGGGCCCAGGTGTCCTACCGGGACCTGGCCGGTTTCGGGCGGCGCGCGATGGACGTGCCGCCGGCGGAGCTGGCCGCCGAGGTGGCGTACCAGATCGGTGCCCTGGAGGTCTTCGCCCGCGCGGCCGGTTCCCGGGTGGCGTACGTGAAACCGCACGGGGCGCTCTACAACCGGGTGGTGCGGGACGCGGAGCAGGCGGCGGCCGTCGTCGACGGGGTGCTGCTCGCGGGCGGCGCGCTGCCCGTCCTCGGGCTGCCCGGTTCGCGGCTGCACGAGGCGGCGGAGCGGGCGGGGCTGCCGGTGGTCGCCGAGGCCTTCGGCGACCGCGCCTACCGGGCCGACGGTTCCCTGCTGCCACGGGGGCAGGAGGGGGCCGTCGTGCACGATCCGGACGCGGTGGTCGAGCGGTCGGTGGCGCTGGTCCGCGCGGGCACGGTCACCGCGCACTGCGGGACGGCCGTGGTCGTGCGGGCGCGTTCGCTCTGTCTGCACGGGGACACCCCGGGCGCGGTGGAGCTGGCCCGGCGGGTCCGGGCGGGCCTGGAGTCGGCCGGGGTCACCGTGGGGGCCTTCGCGTGAGGGTGCTGCGGGTGGGCGAGCACGCCCTCCTGGTCGAACTGGCCGACGGGACGGCCGCCGAGGCCTTCCACGCGGAGCTGCTGCGGCGCCGGGCGGCCGGGGCGCTGCCCGACGTACGGGAGGTCGTCCCGGCGGCGCGGACGGTGCTGCTCGACGGGGTGGCCGAGCCGGCGCGGCTCGCGGCCGAGCTGCCCGGCTGGGAGCTCCGGCCGGGGCACGCGCGCGTGGGCGAGGTCGTGGAGGTCCCGGTCCGGTACGACGGGCCGGACCTGGCGGAGGTGGCCGCCCGGTGGGGGGTGTCGTCCGCCGAGGCGGTACGGATCCACTCGTCGGCCGAGTTCCGGGTCGCGTTCTGCGGTTTCGCGCCCGGCTTCGGCTATCTGACGGGGCTCGGCGCGGGGTACGAGGTGCCGCGCCGGGCGACGCCCCGGACGGCGGTGCCGGCCGGCGCGGTGGCGCTGGCGGGGCCGTACACGGGGGTGTACCCGCGCTCCTCGCCGGGTGGCTGGCAGCTGATCGGGACGACGGACGTGGTCCTGTGGGACACCGGGCGGGAGCCGGCGGCGCTGCTCTCCCCCGGCACGCGCGTGCGGTTCGTCCCCTCGGACGTCCGGTCCGGGGCGGGGGCCGGCCGATGAACGACCGTGCCGTCGCCGTGGTCAGGGCCGGCGCCCTGACCACCGTGCAGGACCTGGGGCGGCCGGGCTTCGCGCACCTGGGCGTGCCCCGGTCCGGTGCCCTCGACCCGGCCGCCGCCCGGCTGGCGAACCGGCTGGTCGGCAACGACGAGGGCGCCGCCGTCCTGGAGACCACCGTCAACGGCTGCGCGCTGCGGCCCCGGAGCGCGGTGACCGTCGTCGTGGGCGGCGCGCCCTGCCCGGTCCTGGCGGACGGCCGGCCGCTGCCCTGGGGCACGGCGGCACGGGTCCCGGCCGGCGCGCTCCTTGAGGTCGGCCCGGCGGTGCGCGGGCTGCGCTCGTACGTGGCGTTCGGCGGCGGTATCGCCGTCGATCCGGTGCTCGGCAGCCGCTCCACCGACCTGCTGTCCGGGCTGGGCCCGGCACCGCTGGCCGACGGGGCGGTGCTGCCGCTGGGGGCGGCCACGGCCGTACGGGGGTCGGTCGACGCTCCCCCCTGGCCGGGCCCGCCGGACGAACTCGTCCTGCGGGTCCGGCTCGGGCCCCGCGACGACTGGTTCACCGCCGCCACGCTCCGGGACCTCACCACGCGCGCGTACCTGGTGTCCCCGGCGAGCAACCGGATCGGGCTGCGGCTCGACGGGCCTTCCCTGGCGCGGGCCCGCCCCGGGGAGCTGCCCAGCGAGGGCATGGTCCTGGGGGCGGTGCAGGTGCCGCCCGACGGACGGCCCGTGGTCTTCCTCGCCGACCATCCGACGACCGGCGGCTATCCGGTGGTGGCGGTGGTGCGGGAGGCGGACCTGGGGGCGGCCGCCCAGGCCGTGCCGGGGACGCCGGTCCGCTTCGTCACGGCCCCGTAGGGCCGCCGGGCGCCGCGTCGTCGTCCGGCGGCGTGCCGTAGCCCCCGCCGCCGGGGGTGCGTACGACCAGCACGTCGCCGGGGCCGACCTCGGTGGTCGCCGCGCCGCCGAGGTGCTCCACGCTGCCGTCGGCGCGCTCCACGAGGTTCTCGCCGAGCGCGCCCGGAGCGCCGCCCGCCATGCCGTACGGGGCCACCCGCCGGTGTCCGGTGAGCAGGGCGACCGTCATCGGCGCCAGGAACCGCAGCCGTCGCTCCACCCCGGCGCCGCCGTGCCACCGGCCCCGGCCGCCGCTGCCCTCGCGCACGGCGAAGGCGTCGAGGCGGACGGGATGGCGCCACTCCAGGATCTCGGGGTCGGTGAGGCGGGAGTTGGTCATGTGGGTCTGGACGGCGTCGGCGCCGTCGAAGCCGTCGCCCGCGCCGGAGCCGCTGGCGAGGGTCTCGTAGTACTGGACGCGGTCGTCTCCGAAGGTGAGGTTGTTCATGGTGCCGGAGCCCTCGGCCTGGACGCCGAGGGCGGCGTAGAGGGCGCCGGTGACGGCCTGGGAGGTCTCGACGTTCCCGGCGACGGTGGCGGCCGGGGGGGCGGGGGCGAGCATGGAGCCGGGCGGGACGCGGATCTCCAGGGGCTCCAGGCAGCCGCTGTTGAGCGGGATGGACTCGTCGACGAGGGTGCGGAAGACGTACAGGACGGCGGCCATGACCACGGCGGTGGGGGCGTTGGCGTTGCCGGGGAGCTGGGGTGAGGTGCCGGTGAAGTCCAGGACGGCGGAGCGCCGTTCGCGGTCGACGCGGACGGCGACGCGGATCACGGCGCCGGAGTCGGTCTCGTACCGGTGGGCGCCGTCCTCCAGGCGGGCGATGATCCTGCGCACGGACTCCTCGGCGTTGGCCCGTACGTGGCCCATGTAGGCCCGGACGGCGTCGAGGCCGAACTCCGCCACGGCCTTGCGGAGTTCCTCGATGCCCTTCTCGTTGGCGGCGATCTGGGCGCGCAGGTCGGCGAGGTTGGTGTCGGGGTCGCGGGAGGGGTGGGGGGCGCCGGTGAGCAGGGCGCGGGTCTCGGCCTCGCGGAGCCTCCCGCCGCGGACGAGGAGCCAGTTGTCGAAGCGGACGCCCTCCTCGTCGATGGTGCGGCTGAAGGCGGGCATGGAGCCGGGGGTGATGCCGCCGATCTCGGCGTGGTGGCCCCGGGAGGCGACGAGGAAGCGGAGCTCGTGCCCCGCGTCGTCGAAGACGGGGGTGACGACGGTGACGTCGGGCAGGTGGGTGCCGCCGTGGTAGGGGTCGTTGACGGCGTAGACGTCGCCGGGGCGCAGGTCGCCGGCCCGGCGGCGCAGGACCTCCTTGATGGACTCGCCCATGGAGCCGAGGTGGACGGGGATGTGGGGGGCGTTGGCGACGAGGTTGCCGTCGGCGTCGAAGAGGGCGCAGGAGAAGTCGAGCCGTTCCTTGATGTTGACGGAGTGGGCGGTGTTCTCCAGGCGGACGCCCATCTGTTCGGCGATGGCCATGAAGAGGTTGTGGAAGACCTCCAGGAGGACCGGGTCGACGTCGGTGCCGGCGGCGGTGCGGGCGGGTCGCGGGGCGGCCCGGGTGAGCAGGAGGTGGCCGGAGGGTCCGGCGGTCGCGCGCCAGCCGGGGTCGACGACGGTGGTGGCGTCGTCCTCGGCGAGGATCGCGGGCCCGTCGACGGTGTCCCCGGGGCGCAGGTCCTCGCGGCGGTGGAGCGGGGTGTCGGAGGCGGTGGCGCCGTCGTGGGTGCGGACGGTGGCGCGGGGGACGAGCGGACCGGTGCGGGCGCCGGCGGGGACGTGGACGGGGCCGTGGGGCCCCGCGGTGCCGACGGCCTCTACGGTGACGGCCTCCACGACGAGCGGCTTGTCCATGGTGAAGGCGTAGCGGGCGCGGTGGTCCGCGGTGAAGGCGGCGGCCATGGCGTCGTCGGGACCGAGGTCCACCGGGAGGCTCGCGTCGGTGCCGGCGTACCGGAGCAGTACGCGCGCGTGGGTGGTGATCGCGGTGTCGGGGAGGCCGTCGGCGCGGAGCTCCGCCCGGGTGCGGTCGGCGAGTTCGGCCGCGACGTCCGCCACGCGCGCGTGGGTGCCGGGTGCGTCGAGCGGGGCCTCGACGGACCGCTCGCGCAGCGCGGTGGCGTCGGCGAGCCCGATGCCGTAGGCGGAGAGGACGCCGGCGAGCGGGGGGACGAGGACGGTGTCGACGCCGAGGGCGTCGGCGACGGCGCAGGCGTGCTGGCCGCCGGCGCCGCCGAAGCAGGTGAGGGCGTAGCGGGTGACGTCGTGGCCGCGCTGGACGGAGATCTTCTTGACGGCGTTGGCCATGTCGAGGACGGCGATCCGCAGGAAGCCGGCGGCGACCTCCTCGGGGGTTCGGCCGCCGCCGACCTCCTCGGCGAGGGCCGTGAACCGCTCGCGGACGGCCTCGGCGTCCAGGGGCCGGTCGCCGTCCGGGCCGAAGACGGCCGGGAAGTGGTCGGGCTGGATCCGGCCGAGCATCACCTGGGCATCGGTGACGGTGAGCGGGCCGCCGCGCCGGTAGCAGGCGGGGCCGGGGACGGCGCCGGCCGAGTCGGGTCCGACGCGGTAGCGGCGCCCGTCGTAGTGGAGGACGGAGCCGCCGCCGGCGGCGACGGTGTGGATGCTCATCATGGGTGCCCGCATCCGCACCCCGGCGACCTGTGAACCGAGTTCACGCTCGAAAGCGCCGGCGTAGTGCGACACGTCCGTGGACGTGCCGCCCATGTCGAAGCCGATGACGCGGTCGTGCCCGGCCTGGGCGGAGGTGCGGGCCATGCCGACGACGCCGCCCGCCGGGCCGGAGAGGACGGCGTCCTTGCCCCGGAAGTGGGCGGCCTCCCGCAGCCCGCCGTTGGACTGCATGAACATCAGGCGGATCCCGGCGAGTTCGGCGGCGACCTCGTCGACGTAGCGGCGCAGCACCGGTGAGAGGTAGGCGTCGACGACGGTGGTGTCGCCGCGCGGGATCAGTTTGATCAGCGGGCTGACCTCGTGCGAGCAGCTGACCTGGGTGAAACCGGCGGCCCTGGCGGCGGCCGCGACGCGCTGTTCGTGCTCCGGGTGGCGGTAGCCGTGCATGAGGACGACGGCGGCGGAGCGCAGGCCCTCGCGGTGGGCGTCGGCGAGCGCCGCGGCGACGGCGGGCTCGTCGAGGGGGCGGACGACCGTGCCGTGGGCGTCCACCCGCTCCGGGACCTCGGCCACGCGCGCGTACACGGCCTCGGGGAGCACGATGTGCCGGTCGAAGAGCCGGGGCCGGTTCTGGTAGGCGATCCGCAGGGCGTCGCGGAAGCCCTCGGTGATGAGCAGCAGGGTCGGTTCGCCGCGCCGCTCCAGGAGGGCGTTGGTGGCGACGGTGGTGCCCATCTTGACGACGGCGACCTGGTCGGCGGGGACGGGTTCGTCCGGGGCGAGGCCCATGAGGAGCCGGATCCCGGCCACGGCGGCGTCCTGCCGGCGGGCCGGGTCGTGGGAGAGGACCTTGCGGGTCACGAGGCGCCCGTCGGGCCTCCGCCCCACGACGTCGGTGAAGGTGCCGCCCCGGTCGATCCAGAACTCCCAGCGCCCGCTCATTCCCCCATTGTCGCCGCGAGGACCTCGGCGAGGGCGGCCCCGGCGCGCGCGTCGAGCGGTCCGCCGCCGTCGTGCCCGTCGTGCCCGTCGTGCCCTCCATGGACGCCGTGGACGCCGTGGACGAGCTCCTCCCCGGCGAGCAGCAGCAGCTGCGGCAGCAGGTCCCGGCTGCGGCGCAGCACCCAGCCGGTGCCCGCGGTGGCGAGCCAGAGGGCGGTCTCGGCGCGGCTGGGCGGCGGCTCGGACGCCTCCGGGGCGGGCGCGGGCCCCCGGGCGAGCCCCCGCTCCGTCAGGAGCCGGTGGAAGGCCCCGGCGACCGCGCGGTGGCCGCGCTCGCCGGGGTGGAGCCGGTCGGCGCTCCACAGCGTCCTGTCGTCGGTCCAGGCCGGGTCGGCGAGATGGAGGTGGACGGCACCGTGCCGGGCGGACAGCGCGTGCACCACCGCGTTCACGGACCGCCCGCGCCGGGCGAGGGGCCGGGCCAGCGGCCCGGGCAGGCCGAGCATCCGCCCGGGGTCGGGGAGACAGGCCGTCAGGAGTACGGCTCCGGACGCGTCGAGCGCCGCGAGGACCCGGTCGAGGCGGCGGGCGAACAGCTTGATGTCGAAGGTGTGCCGCAGGGTGTCGTTGACGCCCACCACGACGGAGGCGAGGTGCGGTCGGAGGGCCGTCGCGCACGGCGCCTGCTTCTCGGCGACGTCCGCGCCGAGCGCGCCGCTGACGGCGAGGTTCACGTACTCGACCCGCTGTCCCGGTCCGGCGAGACCGCCGGCCAGCAGCTCCGCCCACCCCCGCCATACCCCGTCCGCCCGGTCCCCGACCCCCTCGCTGAACGAGTCCCCGAGCACGACGAACCGCACCGGCGCGGCCTCCTCGGGGACGGCGGCGGAACCGGGCGGGCCGGGGTCCCGGGCCGGGACGCGGACCTCCCGGGCCATGACGTGGGTCTCCTCGACCGGTCTCATCCGCCGACCTCCTGCCGGGGCGTGGGCGGCGGTCCGGGAACCGGGACCGCCGGAGGCGGGGCGGACGGGAGCCGGAGGCCGGACGTCCGGACGGGGGCGTCGGCGGCCTCGTGGGCCCGGAGGAAGGCGGCGACCGAACGGTCCCAGGAGAAGCGCTCCGCACGCGCGCGTGCGGCGGCCCGGCGCCCGGCCTCGGGCAGGGCGAGCAGGCTCCGGGCCGCGGCGGCGAAGGCGGCGGGGGCGTCGGCGGCCGCGGCACCGGCCGTGCCGACGACCTCCGGGAGGGCGGAGGAGGCGCTGACGACTGCGGGCGTGCCGCAGGCCAGGGCCTCCAGGGCGGAGAGCCCGAAGGTCTCGGCGGGGCCGGGGGCCAGGCAGAGGTCGGCGGCGGCCTGGAGGTCGGCGAGCTCGTCCCGGTCGGCCACGTGGCCGAGGAAACGCACCGGCAGGCCGCGCTCCCGGGCCCGCCGCTCCAGTCCGTACCGCAGCGGCCCGTCGCCCGCGACCACCAGTCGGGCCGGCACGCCGGCGTCGAGCAGACCGGCGAGCGCCTCCACCGCCGTGGAGGGCCGTTTCTCCACGGAGAGGCGGGAGCAGAGCACCAGCAGGACCTCGGCGCCCTCCGCGTACCGGGCCCGCACGGCGGGGTCGCGGCGGCCGGGCCGGCAGTGCTCCAGGTCGACGCCGAGCGGAGCGCGTACGACGTTGCGGGCGCCGAGACGGACGAACTCGTCCTCCGCCCAGGCCGTGGTGCACACGATCCGGCCGTACGCCCAGGCGGTGCGGCGGTTGAGCCGGTCCGCCGCGCGGGCGGCGAGCGGCCCGGGGAGCCCCCAGGCGCGCAGGACGCCGTCGGCGGTCTCGTGGGAGACCATCACGGACGGAACGCGGGCACGCCGGGCCCACTCCCCGGTCCAGCGCAGGCTGGTGCGGTCGGACACCTCGATCCGGTCCGGGGCGAGCCGGTCGAGGAGCTCGGCGAGCCGGCGCCGGTCGGCGAGGACCCGGTAGCCGCCGGTGCCCGGGAGTTCGGGCCCCGGCAGGGTGATCACCCGGCCCTGTTCGGCCGGTTCGTCGGAGGCCGTGGCGCCGGGGACGAGCAGGACGGGCTCGTGCCCCGCCGCGCGGTACCCCCGGCCGAGCCGGTCGAGCGCGGTCCGCAGCCCGCCCGAGGTGGGGGTGACGAAGTTCGCGAGCCGCACGATCCGCAGCCCGTCGCGGCCGTACGAGGCGGGGTACGCGCGCGCCCGCGCGGGGGCGGCCGTCGCGTGGGTCCGCCCGTTCACGCGGCCACCGCCGTCCGCTCCCGCAGGACCTCCAGGTAGTGGCCGACGAGTTCGTCGCCGAGGGCCTCCCAGGTGCGTCCCTCCACCTCGGCGCGCCCCGCCCGGCCGTAGGCGGCGCGCAGGGCGGGCGCGGCGGCGAGGGCGGTGACGGCCTCGCGGAGGGCGAGGGGGTCCCCCGGGGGCACCAGGAGGCCGGTGCGGCGGTGGGCGACGAGGTCGAGGGGGCCGCCGGCGGCCGGGGCGATCACCGGCAGTCCGCTGGCCATGGCCTCCTGGACCGTCTGGCAGAAGGTCTCGTACGGGCCGGTGTGGGCGAAGACGTCGAGCGAGGCGAAGATCCGGGCGAGGTCGGCGCCGGTGCGGCGGCCGAGGAAGCGGGCGTTCGGGAGGCGTGCGCGCAGGCCGGCGCCGCTGGGTCCGTCGCCGACGACGACGAGCCGGACGCCGGGCAGCCCGTCCGTGGCGGCGAGGAGCTCCACGCGCTTCTCGGGGGCGAGCCGGCCGACGTACCCGACGAGGAGTTCGCCGTCGGGGGCGAGGGCCCGGCGCAGCTCGGGGTCGCGGTGGTCGGGCCGGAAGCGGGTGGTGTCGACGCCCCGGCCCCAGATCCGTATCCGCTCGATGCCATGGGCCTCCAGGTCGCGGAGGGCGGCCCTGGAGGGGGCGAGGGTGCGGTCGGCGGCGCCGTGGACGGCGCGGAGCCGGCGCCAGGCGGTGCCCTCGCCGGTGCCGACGTAGGTGCGGGCGTAGCCGGCGAGGTCGGTCTGGTACACGGCCACGGTGGGCACCCGGAGTCGGGTGGCGGCGGCCATGGCGCGGACGCCGAGGACGAAGGGGCCGGCCAGGTGGACGAGGTCGGCGCGGTGGGCGGCGATGGCGGCGGCGACGCGGCGGCTGGGGAGGGCGACCCGTACCTGGGCGTAGCCGGGCAGGGGCAGGGAGGGGACGCGGACCACGGGGCACGGCGCGTCGGCGTCGGCGGCGGGGTCGGGGACGGCCGGGGCGATGACGAGGGGCTGGTGGCCCCTGCGGACGAGGTGGCGCGCGGTCTGCAGGGCGCAGTGCGCCACACCGTTGACGTCGGGGGGAAAGGATTCGGTGACGATGACGACACGCATACGGGTGTTCTCGTCGCGCTCGACGTTTCCCCGCCGACGTGGATCTGGACGCCGGGGGAACGTCCCGTGAGCTTTTCCCGCCCGGCCCGCACGGCACCGCTCCGGCACCCGGCGTCCGGGCCGCTCGGGCCGGGCGGACGAAGGCCTTACGCGCCGGGTGCCGCCCGGGCCGGGCGGACGAGGGCTTCCGGCCGCCGTGCCGCGGGCCGGGGTGTCCGGCCGGTCCCGGGGCGGGGCCACGCTCGGCGGGGTGCCGCCGGGGGCCGCGCCGCCCCGGGCGGGGCGTGGCGGGGTCGACTCAGACCTGGAGGTCCGGGCCGATGCGGTTGCGGACCGCCGTCTGGACCTCGACCTCCTCGGCCGGGTCGGCGGCGAGGCGGCGCAATCGCTCGGCCACGCGCGCGTCGGCCGTCTCCGCGTGCTGGGCCGCGATCTCGCGGGTGGTCTCCTCGCAGTCCCAGAGGCACTCGACGGCGAAGCCGCTGGCGAAGGAGGGGTCGGTGGCCGCGAGCGCGCGGGCCGTGCGGCCGCGCAGCTGGGAGGAGGCCGTCTCCCGGTAGACGTGGCGCAGCACGGGCGCCGCGCAGGCGATGCCGAGGCGGCCGACGCCGTCGACGAGGACGCCGAGGGCGGCCGTGTCGGGGCCTCCGGCGCGGATGGCGGTGCGGAGGGCGCCGAGGACGAGCCCGGCGTCCCGCTCCTCGCCGCGCGCGGCGAGGGTCTCCCCGGCGGCGGCGCCGAGCGGGTCGGTGCGGTGGATCCAGGCACGGGCGCGGGCGACCGCGTCCTCGCCGCACATGCGCAGGTAGGCGGAGACGGCGGCCCGCGCGGCGGCCAGCGCGTCGCGGTCGACGGCTCCGGGCACGTCGCCGTAGGGATCGCCGTGGACGGAGCCGGGGGCCGGGGCGTCCAGCGGGTGGACGCCGTCGGCCGCGGCCTCGACGAGGTCGAGGACCGCGGGGTCCCGGGTGGCGGCCAGGTGGTGCAGGGCGGCGGCACGCGCGCCGGGGGCGCCGCCGCGGCCGGCGGCCAGCAGCTCGGGGCGGTCCTCGGGTCCGGCCACGGCGGCCAGGCAGCGGGCCGCGGGTCCGGCGAGGTCGGCGCCGCGCTCGTACCCCTCCTGGGCCCAGTCGAGGACGGCGCGGACGCTCCAGCCGGGGCGGGGCCCGGTGGGGCGCAGCTGCCGCTGCCAGCGGTCGAAGGAGCCGTGTTCCTGGGCGGCGCGGACCCGGGCACCGACGGCGTCGCGCTGGTCCTCGGCCCACAGCCGCCAGGGTCGGGGCTCGAAGGCGTCGCGGACGGTGCCGGCGAGTTCGGTGTCGCCGGCCTCGTCCTGGGGGAAGCGGGCGAGGACGGGCTCGGCGAGCGAGCGCAGTCCTGCGTCGTCGTCGCGGAGGGCGAGCTCGTCGAGGGCCCAGCTCCAGTTGGCGCCGGTGGCCGCGTAACGCCGGAGGAGGAGCAGGGCGTCGTGCCGGCCGTAGGAGGCCAGGTGGCCGAGGACGGCGAGGGCGAGCCCGGTGCGGTGCTCCTCGGTGTCGAGGTGGTCCTCGGGCGCGAAGAGGTGCGCCTCGATGGTCTCCAGGCCTCCGTGGAGGTCGAGGTAGAGCCGGGCGTAGTAGAGGGAGCGGTTCTCGACCCGCCAGTCGTGGCGCGGGTCGGCGAGCACGCAGTGGTCGAGGGCCGCGAGGGCCTCGGCGCGTGGCGCGGCGAGGGCGTGCAGGGTGCCGTCGCCGCGGCCCCTCTGCAGCAGGCCGAGCAGGGTGCCGCTCGGCGCTATGGCTGGTTCGAACATGGGAAGACGCCTCACATCAAGCTGTCGTCACGACGGGGTGGACCGGGGTGAGCCGGGTCGGGCGCTGGGCCCGTCCGCGCGGAGCCCGCCCTAGTAGGCCGTGGGACAACATGTCGGGCCGTCCGTCGTACGTCGCTTGTGCGCGCTGCTCATCTTCCTCTGCCTCTCGTCCGTGGCCCGGTCGGACGGCCGGGCTTGTCGTCATGATGACCGACCGTCTCCACGGCCGCGACCACATTTACGGCACCGTTCCCACCTGGGGTTCAGGCCTCGTTCACCGGGTGGTGAAGAGCTCCAGGAGTTCGGTCTTCCCGAACATGCGGGCGGTGTCCACGGCGGACGGAGTGCCGGACTCCGGATTCGCGCCGCCGGCGAGGAGGGCGCGGATCACGGCGTCCTCGCCCTTGAAGACGGCTCCGGCGAGCGGGGTCTGGCCGCGGTCGTTGGCGCGGTCGGCGTCGGCGCCGCGCTCCAGGAGGGCGGTGACCGCGGCGGCGTGGCCGTGGTACGCGGCGAGCATGACGAGGGAGTCGCCCCGGTCGTTGGTGAGGTTCGCGGGGACGCCCGCGTCGACGTAGGCGGCGAGGGCCGCGGCGTCGCCGGTGCGCGCCAGGTCGAAGACCTTCGACGCCAGCTCGACGACCTCGGGGTCCGGGGTCTCGCTCATCTTCACAACCGCCTTCCGTGCTCCGCCTGCGTACCGCGCGCGTGCCGCCCGGTACCGCCTGCCCTTGACCTGCGCACGGCAAGCGCGGCCGTACGAGTGAATCGACAGGGTACTGCCCGCGCGGTGACATGACCGCGTCCGGCCGAGGCAAGGATCACGGCGTCCCCCACCCGTGACCGGCGCCCCTCGGGACCCCCCTACCCCACTTCGGCGGTTTCGCCACCCGGGACGGCCATCACCGTCCGCCGGTCAAGTGAAAACACCCGCTATTCACCCGAATGCACCTTTAGTCACATAGATACTTGCCGTGAACCTGGAAGGACTCCTCGTGACTGTCCCCTCAACCAGGAGAACACCCAATGATCCTGTCCATCTCAGGCGTGGTCCTGCTCGGCATCATCTGCTTCCTGTTCTTCAAGAAGGACGGCCTCAAGGCCTCGCACGCCCTCGTCTGCGCGCTCTTCGGCTTCTATCTGGCGGGCACCGCCATCGCACCGAGCATCACCGCGGGCGGCCAGAGCCTGGCCGGCCTGCTGGGCGGAATCAAGTTCTGACGCCACTCACCCCCTTCCACCCTTCCAGGAGTACGACGTGTCCCGGCGACCACTCCCCCGCATTCTGAGCAACGGCGGCGCGCAGCTCGCGCGCGGCCGAGAGATCGCGCGGTCGGCCGCCGACAGCGCCACCGACGTGCTCCACCCGCTGATCACGGTCTCCCGTGGTCTGCGGAAGCTGGCCGCGACCGCGCGCGCCAAGTGGGCCGCGACCCCCAAGGAACGGCGCGGTCCCACGCTGTTCCTGGTCGCGGCCTGCGTCCTGGTCGTCGCCCTCGTGCCGTACGGGCCGCTCCTCGCGCTCGTCACGCTCATGGGCGCCGCCGCGTGGAAGGGGCGTGAGAAACCGGTCGTGAAGACCGGCCCCGACGAGGCGGAGGTGGCCCGGCTCAAGGGTCTCTACGAGGCCCTGGTCCCGTACTTCTCCGTCCCCGAGGACCCCGACCCGCTCTTCGCCCACGGCGGCGACTGGAGCCGGGCCTTCGGCGACCACGCCTTCGACGACAGCGGCCGCCTGACGCGGCTGCGGATCTCCTACCCGCCGTACTTCACGGACGGCGAGGCCACCTCCCGCGCCCGGATCGAGCAGCTGCTCCACGCCAAGTCGGGGCGCGGCCGCGAGTACCTCTTCGACTGGGACGAGGAGGGCAACCGGCTCGTCATGCACGTGCTGCCCGCCCTCCCGACCACCATCGCCGCCCAGCGGTTCGTCACCGCTCCGGGCGAGACCGTGCTCGGCTTCACCGACGCCGACGCCGTGCAGCGGACCGTCCCGGTCGTCTCGGCGGACGGCTCCGAGGACGCCCCGGCCGTCGTCTGGCGCACCGGCCCCCGCTCCACCGAGCCGCACCTGCTCGCCGTCGGCCAGCCCGGCAGCGGCACGACCTCCCTGCTGCGCTCCCTCGCGCTCCAGGCCCTCGCCCACGGCGACGTGCTGGTCGTGGACGGGGCGGGTGCCGGCGAGTACGCCTGCCTGGTCGGCCGCGACGGCGTCCTCGGCGTCGAGAGCGAGCTGTCCGGTGCCCTGGAGAGCCTGGAGTGGGCCTCCCACGAGACCGAGCGGCGGCTGATCTCCGCCAACCGCGCCCGGCAGGCCGGCCGGCCGGCCCCGGCGGACACCCGCCGCCCGCTGTGGATCCTGCTCGACCGCCCCGGCGCGCTCGGACACCTGGCCGCCGCCGAGGGCCGTCCCGACCCCCAGGAGCTGCTCCAGGTGCCGCTGCGGCACGGCCGGGCGGCCCAGGTGACGGTGGTGGTGGCGGAGCAGTTCGACACGGCCGACGCGCTCCACGAGGGGGTACGCGCGCACACCCGCGCCCGCGTGGTGCTCGGCCCCGCCTCCTCCGAGCAGATCACCGCGGTGCTCGGCGCCGCGCCGCACACCACGCCGACCCCGCAGGTCCCGCCGGGCCGCGGCTACGCCCGCCTCGGCACCGGCCCGGTCCTCCGCGTCCAGGTGCCGGCCACGCCCGACCCGTACGACGACGCCGTCGGCGACACCGACCGGCAGGCCGTCCTCGACCTGCTGCCGGAGCGGCGGGCGGCGGCCACGGTGGCCCTGGAGAAGGTCCCGGAGGCGGCCGCCGGCCCCGTCTCCCTGCACGCCCCGGTCCCGGCGGAGGGCTGACCCGCCCGGACACCCACGCGGCGAAGGCCGGTACGGATC
>NZ_JBHTST010000102.1:0-31415 GCF_042794995.1 Streptomyces sp. NPDC056503 | reverse complement strand
CGGCCGGACCGTGGTCCGGCGGGGGCAGCCCCTTTCTCCGAGGAATCGGCGACCGCCGAGGACTACCGGACGACCGTGACGCGGCCGACGGCCGGGGCCCGCAGCGGCTCGGCAGCCGACGAGTTGGCCGTCAGGTAGGCGATGAGGACGTCCAGGTCCGAGGCGCCGACCAGCTTGTTCGTGCCGGCGGCCAGGACGGGGAAGCCGTCGCCGCCACCCGTCAGGAACTCGTTCATCGCGACCCGGTAGCTCTTCGACGGGTCGATCGGCTCACCGTTCAGCCGCACCGAGTCGACCACGATCCGGTCCGCGCCCGTCTTGGTCGTGTCCAGGGTGTAGGCGAAGTTCCTCGACACCTGGAGGATCTTCGGGGACGCCAGGTTGGCACCGCTGACCTGCTGCTGGAGCGCGGTGACGAGCTGGGCACCGGTCAGGTCGACGACCGTCATCATGTTGGTGAACGGCTGGACGGTGTACGCCGCGCCGTAGGTCACCACGCCGCTCTCGCTCTTGGTCAGCGGCGCGCGGACGCCGCCCGGGTTCATCAGCGCGAGCTGGGCGCCGCCCTTGTCCGCCGGGGAGAGGCCCGCCAACTGCGCGTCGGCGATCAGGTTGCCCATCGGCTTCTCGAACACGCCGTCGGGGTTCTCGATGTTCTCGGCGATGTAGCCGACGGGACGGTTCGCGATCGGCGCGGCCAGGGCCTTCCACCGGTTGATCAGCGTGGTGATCTTCCCGTGCGGGGCCACGTCCCGGGTGACGACGTGGTTGGCGGAGGCGACGGCGGTGCGGACGATGTCCTTCGTACGACGGTCGTAGGTGAGCGTCGTGTCGGTGTAGAGCCGGCCGAAGGAGGCGGCGGACGTCACCGTGCGCGGCTTGCCCGCCGGGTCCGGGATGGTGCACGCGTACGCCTGGTGGGTGTGGCCGGTGACCAGGGCGTCGACCTGCGGGGAGACGTTCTTGGCGATGTCGACGATCGGGCCGGAGATGCCGGCGCCGGCGCCCGGGGTGTCGCAGTCGTAGTTGTAGGCGCCCGAGGCGGGCATGCCGCCCTCGTGGAGCAGGGCGACGATCGACTTCACGCCCTTGCGCTCCAGCACCTTGGCGTACTTGTTGATCGTCTCGACCTCGTCGCCGAACTTCAGGCCCTTGATGCCCTCGGCGGAGACGATGTTCGCCGTGCCCTCGAGCGTGACGCCGATGAAGCCGATCCGGACGCCGTCGCGCTCCCAGATGAAGTACGGGTCGAGCAGCGGTTTGCCGCGCTTCTCGTCCGTCACGTTGGCCGCGAGGTAGGGGAAGTTCGCCCCTTCGAAGGTCTTGCCCTCCTCGAAACAGCCCTCCGTCGGGTGGCAGCCGCCGTTCTGGATGCGGCTCAGCTCGCGCGCGCCCTCGTCGAACTCGTGGTTGCCGACCGAGCTCACGTCGAGCTTCATCTCGTTCAGCGCCTCGATGGTCGGCTCGTCGTGGAAGAGCCCGGAGACCATCGGGGAGGCGCCGATCATGTCGCCCGCCGCGGCCGTGATGGAGTACCGGTGACCCGCGCGGGCCTGCTCCAGGTGCGTGGCCAGGTACTCCGCACCGCCGACCCCGTTGACCAGCTCGGTCGAGCCGTCCGGCTTGAGGCGCGTGAGCCGGCCCGACGAACCGGTCGGCGGCTCCAGGTTGCCGTGCAGGTCGTTGAAGGACAGCAGCTGGACGTCGACCATCCGGCCCCAGCCCTTGCCGTTCGACCCGTGCGCGCTCCCGGCGTCCGCCGAGGCGCCCGCCGGCATGGCGGCGACGAGCGCACCGACCGTCGCCAGCCCCGCGCCGACGGCCAGAATCCGCCGTCCGGCCTTGCTCTTCCTGCGGTTCACTGCCATCTCTCCCGTGGTCCCCTTTGCCCCTTGCCCCGATTCGCGGCTTTGATCGTTACCCGCGCGTGCGCTCGCAGCCTAGGGTCAACGCGCGTAGCGCAACAGGGGGTAGTGGGTCACAAGACAGTTGCCTCCGGCTGACGGAGTGTTCGCCGTAGGCTCGCACCATGACTTCCGACGCGGCGCCCGCCCTCGAACCGGGACGGCAGATCCAGACGTACGACGAGCTCACCCCCGAGCAGGTCCAGGAGGTCATGGACCTGCTCGGGGCCGCGGACCGCGCGGACGGCGTGCACGCGGTGTCCGAGCAGGGCCGGCTCTACCTCCGGCACGGACGGCGCGAGGGGGTGCGGCACTTCCTCCTCACCGTCGGCTCCCGCCTCCAGGGGTACGCCCAGCTGGAGGAGACCGACCCCGTCGAGGCGCCGGCCGCCGAACTGCTCATCCACCCCGACCAGCGCGGCCGCGGTCACGGGCGCGCGCTCGGCACCGCCCTGCTCGCCGCCTCCGGCAAGCGGCTGCGGGTCTGGGCGCACGGCGGCAAGCCGTCCGCGCGCCACCTGGCGCAGGTGCTCGGCCTCACCCTCTTCCGCGAACTCCGCCAGCTGCGCCGCCCGCTGACGCCGCTCGACATCCCCGAGCCGGTCCTCCCCGAGGGCGTCACGATCCGCACCTTCGTGCCCGGTCAGGACGACACGGCCTGGCTCGCGGTCAACGCCGCCGCCTTCGCCCACCACCCCGAGCAGGGCGCGCTGACCCAGCGGGACCTGGACGACCGGATCACGGAGCCGTGGTTCGACCCGAAGGGCTTCTTCCTCGCCGAGAAGGACGGCCGGCTGGTCGGCTTCCACTGGACGAAGGTCCACGCGGAGGAGCGGCTCGGCGAGGTGTACGTGGTCGGGATCCTGCCGGAGGCGCAGGGCGGCGGCCTCGGCAAGGCCCTCACCGCGACCGGCCTGCGGCACCTGGCGGCGCAGGGGCTGCCGACGGCGATGCTGTACGTGGACGCCGACAACACCGCGGCGGTGCGGGTCTACGAGGGCCTGGGCTTCCGGACCCACGAGGTGGACCTGATGTACCGCTCGGAGTCGTGACCCCGGGGCGTACGGGGCGTACCGGGCGTACGGGGCGGTCGTAACGGCCGTTCCGGAGGGGGCGGTTGACACCGCCCCCTTCTTTCCACCACCCTTTCACTACTTGATTAGTGAAAGGGTGGTGGAAGGGACGTGGTCGAGTACCGCATCGACCGGCGCAGCGGCGTCGCCACCTACCTCCAGATCGTCCAGCAGACGAAACAGGCCCTCCGGATGGGCCTCCTGGAGCCGGGCGACCGACTGCCCACCGCACGCGAGGTCGTCGAGGCGACGGCCATCAATCCCAACACGGTCCTCAAGGCCTACCGCGAGCTCGAACGCGAAGGCCTCGTCGAAGCCCGCCGCGGCCTCGGCACCTTCGTCCGCGCCACGCTCGGCACCACCGCCCCCGCCGACTCCCCCCTCCGGGGCGAGCTCGACGCCTGGGCCCGCCGGGCACGCGCCGAAGGAATGGACCGCGAGGACGTGGCGGCGCTCTTCACCGCCGTACTGACACAGCACTTCGAGGGGGACGACCACACGTGACCACGACCGTGGCCCTGGGAGCAGAGCTCCTGGGCAAGAAGTACGGCGGCCGAAGGGGCGGCTGGGCCCTGAGGGAGTGCGGGTTCGCCCTCCCGGCCGGCCGGATATGCGCCCTCGTCGGCCCCAACGGCGCCGGCAAGTCCACCCTCCTCGCCCTCGCCGCCGGCCTCCTGCGCCCCACCGAGGGCACGCTCACCGCCCCCGCCCGCGAGGACCTCGCCTACGTCGCGCAGGCCAAGCCGCTCCACCCCCGGCTCTCCGTCGCCGACACCCTCCGCATGGGCCGCGAGCTCAACCCCGGCCGCTGGGACGAAGCCGCCGCGCTCCGGGTCGTCGAGGGCGGCGGCTTCTCCTCCGACACCCTCGTCCACCACCTCTCCGGCGGCCAGCGCACCCGCGTCGCCCTCGCGCTCGCCCTCGGCAAGCGCGCCGGACTCCTGCTCCTGGACGAGCCGATGGCCGACCTCGACCCGCTCGCCCGCCACCAGCTGATGGGCCTGCTGATGTCCGACGCGGCCGAGCGCGGCACGACGGTCGTCATGTCGTCGCACATCCTCACCGAACTGGAGGGCGCCTGCGACCACCTGATGCTGCTCGCCCGCGGCCGCGTCCGCCTCGACGGACCCGTCGACGAGCTGCTCGCCGCGCACACCCTGCTCAGGGGCCCCGTCGCCGACCTCGCCCCGCACACGGTGGTCGACTCCCGCACGACGGGCCGTCAGCTCACCGCGCTCGTCCGCCGCGAGGGCCCGGTCGAAGGCACCTGGGAGAGCTCGGAACCCTCCCTGGAGGAACTCCTCCTCGCCCACCTCCGCAACCCCGAAGGAGCCTCCGTATGAGCAGCCTCGCCCTCAGGGGCCCCGCGTGGGTGACGATCCGCCAGTACCGGCGGACGCTGTGGCTGGCCGGCGCCCTCGCGGTCCTCGCCCTGGCCGTCGTCGGCGGTCTGCGGATCTGGGCCGCACAGGAGCCGATGCCCGTCCAGGGCGGGGTCTGGGTCTCGTCGCCCGACAACGACGGGTACCTGAAGCTCCGCGTGATCATGGAGTACGTCTCCTTCGCCGCCATCGCCCTGCCGGGCGTCGTCGCCGCCGTGGTCGCGGGCCCGATGGTGGCGCGCGAGTACGAGTCGGGGACGTACCAGCTCTCCCTCACCCAGTCGGTGAGCCCCGCCGACTGGCTCCGCTCCAAGCTCACGGTCGCCACCGGCGTCGCGGTCCTCGCCATGCTCGCCGTGATGGGCGTCTTCTGGTTCGGGCGGGCCGGGATACGGGACGGATGGGACTATCACTGGGGCCAGTCCGGGACCTACACGGCGACCGGCGTCACCGCCTTCGCCTACGTCCTCGCCGCCGTCGCCGTCGGCGCCCTCGTCGGCCAGCTCGTCCACCGCACCCTGCTCGCCATGGCCGCCGCGGGGCTCGTCGTGGGCGCGCTGTCGACCGCCTTCAACGCGTACCGCTGGTCCATCCTGCCCACCGAGCGGGCCTCCGGCCCGCTGGTCGCCGACTCCTCCTTCACTCCCCCCGGAGACCACCTCTACATGGACTCCGGCGTGCTCACCTCCTCCGGGACCCCCTTCGACCAGTCGATCTGCTGGCGCCAGGTCAACAGCGTCCCCGGCGTCGACGCCGACCCGGGGCTGTGGGAGAAGGCGCAGAACCAGTGCTACGCCGAGCACGACGTCACCCGCCAGTTCCTCGACTACCACCCCTCCTCCCATTTCTGGCCCACCCAGCTCATCGAGAGCGGCATCGTCCTCGCCCTCGCCGCCCTCGCCCTCTTCGCCGCCTTCCGCGTGCTGCGCGCCCGGCACCCGTAACCGGCCTTCACCCGTACGGGTCAATCGGGGGCCCGGGGCCCGGCACAGGCCCCGCCCCCGATTCCCGCACGACATGTCGTCGTTACCGGCCATTCAGACGCGCTTGCGACGCTCACGCAATGAAGCGATCCGTGATCACTCCTGGCGGGGCTCCCTCCCCGGGAAGACTCCCGAAGGGGAGGCTGCCCTCCCCCACGGCCCGCTCCGACGCGCCCGCCGACCCCTTCGCGCGGAAGAATGGGTCCATGAGCCAGCAGCCCGCCGAGGTCCCGGTCCAGACCTCCGCCACCGCGTCCCCGCAGCCGTCCACGGGTTCCATAGCGGCGCACCGCCCGCACGCCGAAGCCGAGGCCGACGGCGCCGGTGACGACGGCGTCTTCGACTCCGGCCTCGACTCCGGCCTCGACTCCGAGATCGACTCCTACGAGGGCGACGACGGCGACGCCTCCCGCGAGCTGCCGCAGGGTCGCTTCCTGGACCGCGAGCGCAGCTGGCTCGCCTTCAACGAACGGGTCCTCGAACTCGCCGAGGACCCGACGACCCCCCTCCTCGAACGAGCGAACTTCCTCGCGATCTTCGCCTCGAACCTCGACGAGTTCTTCATGGTCCGGGTCGCCGGCCTCAAGCGCCGCATCGCCACCGGCGTCGCCACCCGCTCCGCCTCCGGCCTCCAGCCGCGCGAGGTCCTCGACCTCATCTGGACCCGCTCGCGCGAGCTGATGGCCCGGCACGCCGCCTGCTACCAGCAGGACGTGGCCCCGGCCCTGGCCGACGAGGGCATCCACCTGATCCGCTGGCCCGAGCTCACCGAGAAGGAGCAGGCGCGGCTCTTCACGCTCTTCCGCCAGCAGATCTTCCCGGTGCTCACGCCGCTCGCCGTGGACCCGGCGCACCCCTTCCCGTACATCTCCGGGCTCAGCCTCAACCTGGCCGTCGTCGTGCGCAATCCGGTCAGCGGCCACCGCCACTTCGCGCGCGTCAAGGTGCCGCCGCTGCTCTCCCGCTTCCTGGAGGCGTCCCCGCAGCGGTACGTCCCCCTCGAAGACGTGATCGCGGCGCACCTGGAGGAGCTCTTCCCCGGCATGGAGGTGCTGGCGCACCACATGTTCCGGGTGACGCGGAACGAGGACCTGGAGGTCGAGGAGGACGACGCCGAGAACCTGCTCCAGGCCCTGGAGAAGGAGCTCATGCGGCGCCGCTTCGGCCCGCCGGTCCGCCTGGAGGTCGAGGAGTCCATCGACCCGTACGTGCTCGACCTGCTGGTCCGCGAGCTGAAGGTCTCCGACGCCGAGGTCTACCCGCTGCCCGGCCCGCTCGACCTCACCGGTCTGTTCGGGATCGCCTCGCAGGACCGGCCCGAGCTCAAGTACCCCAAGTTCGTCGCCGGCACCCACCGGGACCTCGCCGAGGTCGAGTCCGCGTCCGCGCCCGACGTCTTCGCCGCGATGCGCGAGCGGGACGTGCTGCTGCACCACCCGTACGACTCCTTCTCCACCTCCGTCCAGGCCTTCCTGGAACAGGCCGCGGCCGACCCGGACGTCCTCGCGATCAAGCAGACGCTGTACCGGACCTCCGGCGACTCCCCGATCGTCGACGCCCTCATCGACGCGGCCGAGTCCGGCAAGCAGGTCCTCGTCCTCGTCGAGATCAAGGCCCGCTTCGACGAGCAGGCCAACATCAAGTGGGCGCGCAAGCTGGAGGAGGCCGGCTGCCACGTCGTCTACGGCCTCGTCGGCCTCAAGACCCACTGCAAGCTCTCCCTGGTCGTACGCCAGGAGGGCGACCTGCTGCGCCGCTACTCGCACGTCGGCACCGGCAACTACCACCCGAAGACGGCCCGGCTCTACGAGGACCTCGGCCTGCTCACCGCCGACCCGCAGGTCGGCGCGGACCTCTCCGACCTCTTCAACCGGCTCTCCGGCTACTCCCGCAGGGAGACGTACCGGCGCCTGCTCACCGCCCCGAAGTCGCTCCGCGACGGGCTGGTCTCCCGCATCACCAAGGAGATCGCGCACCACCGGGCGGGCCGGCCGGCGTACGTGAAGATCAAGGTCAACTCGATGGTCGACGAGGCCGTCATCGACGCCTGCTACCGGGCCTCCCAGGCCGGCGTCCCGGTCGACGTCTGGGTGCGCGGCATCTGCGCCGTGCGGCCCGGCGTCCCCGGCCTCTCCGAGAACATCCGGGTCCGCTCCGTCCTCGGCCGCTTCCTGGAGCACTCCCGGATCTTCGCCTTCGGCAACGGCGGCGAGCCCGAGGTCTGGTTCGGCAGCGCCGACATGATGCACCGCAACCTGGACCGGCGCATCGAGGCCCTGGTCCGGGTCTCCGACCCCGCCCACCGGGCGGCCCTGACCCGGCTCCTGGAGACCGGGATGTCCGACACCACCTCCTCCTGGCACCTCGGCCCGGACGGGAACTGGACGCGTCACGCGACCGACCCCGAGGGCAAGCCGCTGCGGCACGTGCAGGAGATGCTCATCGACGCGCGGAGGCGCCGGCGTGCACAACCCTGATCCCACGCAGTCCACGCAGTCCGCCCGGTCCACGCGGGACGCGACCGCGGGCGAGGTCCTGGCCCCCTACCTGCACGCCCGGGCCGCGGACTTCCTCCGCGGCCTGCGGCAGCACGGCGAGAGCGGCGCGGACACCTCCGGAGCGGAGGAGGCCGCCGGTACGCTCCGGGCGGCCGCCCGCCGCATCAGCGGCAGCCTGCACACCTTCCGGCCCCTGCTCGACACCGCCTGGGCCGACCAGCTCAGGACCGAGCTGGCCTGGCTCTCCGGCGCCCTCGCCCTGGAACAGGCGTGCACCTCGCGGCTGGTCCGGCTGATGGACGCGCTGAACCGGCTGGCCGGCGGCAGCGGACCGGTGCCGGCCGCCCGCGGCTCGGAGAGCGCCGGGCTCACCGTCGGCGCCGCCCGGGCCGGCGCGCTCCTGGACCGGCAGCTCACCCTGGCCAGGACCCGCGCCCACTCGGCGGCCCTGCAGGCCCTCGGCTCCTCCCGCTTCCACGCGCTGGCCGACGCCGTCGCCCTGCTCGCCTCGGAGGTGCCGCTCGGCCCGGCGGGCGCGGCCCCCGCCCCCGAGGTCCTCGACGCCTCCGCCTCGGTCGCCCGCCGACGGCTCCTCGACGCGGTCGACGCGCTGCCGCTGACCCGCGCCGCCCACCCGTACAACGCGGAGGCGCTGGCCCTGGCGGCGGGCGAGAACCAGGACGCGCCCTGGCACCACACCCGGCTGCTGCTCCGGCTCCACCGGTACGCCACCGAGGTCACCGCCCTCGACGCCGGCCCGGACGCCCCGCTGTACGAGGCGGCCCGGGCCCTCGACCGCCACCGTGACGCCGCCGAGGCGGCCGCGGCGGCCGCCGCCGCGGCCCGCACCCCGCGCATCGCCCCGGCCACCGCGTACGCCCTCGGTGTCCTCCACGCCGACCAGCGCCACGAGGTCGAGGCCGCCCGCTTCGCCTTCCAGCGCGCCTGGCACACGGCCGCCGCCCCCGTCCCATGACCTCCCCGCCGCCGGACCGGGAGCCGGACCGGCATCCGGACCCTGAGCCGGCCCGCGAGCCGGGCCTTGAGCCCGACCCGGAGCCGATCCTGGCGGCGGGCTGCGTCCTGTGGCGCCCGTCGCCGTCCGGGCACGGCATCGAGATCGCGCTCGTGCACCGGCCGAAGTGGGACGACTGGTCCCATCCGAAGGGGAAGCGGAAGCGCGGCGAGAGCGCCGAGGCGTGCGCGCTGCGGGAGGTCCTGGAGGAGACCGGGCACCGCTGCGAGCTGGGCGCCCGGCTCCCCACCGTCCGCTACCCGGTCGCGGGGCGCCCCAAGGAGGTCGTCTACTGGGCGGCCCGCGCCCTCGGCGGGACCTTCGTCCCCGGCCGGGAGGTGGACGGGCTGCTCTGGCTGCCGCCGGCCGCGGCCCGTACCCGCCTGACCCGGCCACGCGACCGCGAGCTGCTCGACGTCCTCCTGACGACGGCGGCGACCCCGGGCCGACAGACGCGCGACGCCTCCTAGACGGCGGCCGACGCCGTCGCCCGGACCGCCGCCCGGGCCGTACTCCCCGCGCGCGTCCCCCGGACCACGCCGACCGCTACGCGCCGTACGCCCCCGGGCACTGCGGGCCCTCCGGGCGGCACCCCGTGCCGGGCCGCACCGTGGCTTACGGCACGGTTCACCTCGCGTTCACTCTCCACGGCTGGCCGCTTCACCTGATCTGCCTAATTTCGGCCTTACGCGGTGCACGGAGCCTGACGATGCACCCGACAAACCCGACACGCGCCGCCCTCGAAGCGACGGACACCCGGTCCGAAACACGGCGGCCTCTGGAAGGAACCCCCGAAAGTGAAGCTTTCGCGCAACAACGGGCTTCGCGCCTCCGCGATCGGTGCCCTCGTCGTCTCCGGTGCGCTGCTCCTGTCGGCGTGTGGCTCGGACGACAACAACGAGCCGGCCAAGAGCGGTGGCAAGCAGACGTCGGCCGCCGCGTCGAACATCAAGTGCGACGGCGCCAAGGGGCAGCTGCTCGCCGCGGGCTCCAGCGCGCAGGAAAACGCGGTGGACCTGTGGGTCAAGAACTTCCAGGCCGCCTGTGAGGGTGTCGAGGTCAACTACCAGGGCATCGGCTCCGGCGGTGGCATCACCAAGTTCAACCAGGGCCAGGTCGCCTTCGCGGGCTCCGACTCCGCCCTGAAGGACGAAGAGGTCGCCGAGTCCAAGAAGATCTGCAAGGGCGGCACGGGCGTCAACCTGCCCATGGTCGGCGGCCCCATCGCCATCGGCTACAAGCTGGAGGGCGTGGACAACCTCGTCCTGGACGCCTCCACCATCGCCAAGATCTTCGACACCAAGATCACCAAGTGGAACGACCCGGCGATCGCCAAGCTGAACCCGGGCGCCAAGCTCCCGGACTCCACCATCCAGGCCTTCCACCGCTCGGACGAGTCCGGCACCACCCAGAACCTGGGCAAGTACCTCTCGACCGCCGCCGCCGCCGACTGGAAGTACGACCCGAAGACCAAGTCGTGGCCCGCCCCGGGTGGCCAGGCCGCCAACGGCTCCTCCGGCGTCGCCCAGGCCGTCAAGGGCGCCGAGGGCTCCATCGGCTACTTCGAGCTCTCCCACGCGACGGCCAACAAGATCTCCACGGTCAGCGTCAACACCGGCGCCTCCGCCCCGGTCGCCGCCACCTCGGAGAACGCCTCCAAGGCCATCGCCGCCGCCAAGGTCAAGGGCACCGGCAACGACGTGGCCCTCTCCCTCGACTACGCCACCAAGGCCGAGGGCGCCTACCCGCTGGTCCTCGTCACCTACGAGATCGCCTGCGACAAGGGCAACAAGGCGGAGACCCTGCCGACCCTGAAGGCCTTCCTGAACTACGCGATCAGCGAGGAGGGCCAGAAGGTCCTCACCGACGCCGACTACGCCCCGATGCCGGCCGAGATCGCCGCCAAGGTCCGGGCGATCGTCCCGACGCTGTCCTGACCCCCGGCCGGGGGCGGCCGCTCACCTCCCGTGGAGAGGGCCGCCCCCGGCATCCGGTGCACCGCCGCCAGGAGCCCGTACGGACGTACGGCTCCGCAGACCGGAGAAACCGATGGTTACCACGACACCACCTCTCGCAGAGAAGAGCAGGAGCCGGCGCGCCAAGAGCGCGGCCCGCCCCGGGGACCGCATCTTCAGCGGCCTCTCCAAGGGCTCCGGCATCACCCTGCTCGTCATCATGGCCGCGATCGCGGCCTTCCTGACCTACCGTGCCGTCCTCGCCATCTCGGACGACAGCACCAACTTCTTCACCACCTTCGAGTGGAACCCGACCGGCAACCCGCCGGTCTTCGGCATCGCCGTCCTCGCCTTCGGCACGATCGTCTCCTCGGTCGTCGCCATGGCGATCGCCGTGCCGGTCGCCATCGGCATCGCGCTCTTCATCTCGCACTACGCCCCGCGCAAGCTGGCCAAGCCGCTCGCGTACGTGGTCGACCTGCTCGCCGCCGTGCCCAGCATCATCTACGGCCTCTGGGGCGCGATCTTCCTCGTCCCGTACCTGGACGGCCTCAACCAGTGGCTCGACCAGTACCTGGGCTGGACGTACGTCTTCGACAAGTCCGCCGACGGCGTCGCCCGCAACCTCTTCACCGTGGGCATCCTGCTGGCGATCATGATCCTCCCGATCATCACCAACGTGACCCGCGAGGTCTTCCTCCAGGCCCCGAAGATGCACGAGGAGGCCGCGCTCGCCCTCGGCGCCACGCGCTGGGAGGTCGTCCGCATGGCCGTGCTGCCCTTCGGCCGCTCCGGCATCATCTCCGCCTCGATGCTCGGCCTCGGCCGCGCGCTCGGCGAGACCATGGCCGTCGCCGTGGTCCTCTCCCCCAGCTTCGTGCTCTCGGGCCACCTGCTCGACCCGGGCGGCGGCACCTTCGCCCAGAACATCGCCGCGAAGTTCAACGAGGCCAACGAGTTCGGCCGGGACGCGCTGATCGCCTCCGGCCTCGTCCTCTTCGTCATCACCCTGCTGGTCAACGGCGCGGCCCGGTGGATCATCGCCCGCCGCAAGGAGTACTCGGGGGCCAACGCATGAGCCACGCCGTCCAGGACCGTCCGGTCGCGTTCGCCAAGCCCCGCGGCCCCCTCTCCCACGCCCGCCTCCCGCGCTGGACCCCGATCGCCGTCGCGGTCGGCTCCATCGCCGCCGGCGTCTCCCTCGGCCTCGCCGCGGGCTGGCACAGCAAGGTGCAGTGGGGCCTGGTCTCCGCGCTCCTCTTCGTCCTGGTCACCTACGCCGTCACCACCAAGGTGGAGGGCTCCCGCCAGGCCAAGGACCGCGTCGCCACCAGCCTCGTCTGGGTCTGCTTCGTCCTCGCCGTCGTCCCGCTGCTCTCGCTCGGCTGGGTGACCGTCAGCAAGGGCATGGAAGTCCTCGACGGGTACTTCCTCACCCACTCGATGAACGGCGTCCTCGACGTCGAGGCCGGCGGCGGCGTCTACCACGCCCTCCTCGGCACCATCGAGCAGGTCGGCATCGCGACCCTGATCGCCGCCCCGATCGGCCTGCTCACCGCGGTCTACCTGGTCGAGTACGGCACGGGGAAGCTCGCCAAGGCCGTCACCTTCTTCGTCGACGTCATGACGGGCATCCCGTCGATCGTCGCCGGCCTCTTCATCCTCGCCACCTGGAACCTGATGCTGGGCTTCGGCCCCTCCGGTTTCGCCGGCGCGATGGCCCTCGCCATCCTGATGATGCCGGTCGTCGTCCGCTCCACCGAGGAGATGCTCAAGCTCGTCCCGAACGAGCTCCGCGAGGCCTCCCTCGCCCTCGGTGTCCCGAAGTGGCGCACGATCCTGAAGGTGGTCCTCCCCACCGCGATCGGCGGCATCACCACGGGCGTCATGCTCGCGGTCGCCCGCATCACCGGTGAGACGGCCCCCGTCCTGCTCCTCGTGTTCGGTACGAAGCTCATCAACCCGAACCCCTTCGAAGGCGCCCAGTCCTCCCTGCCGCTCTACGTGTACGAGCAGTACGCGGTCGGCACCGACGCCGCCGTGGCCCGCGCCTGGGCCGCCGCGCTCGTCCTGATCGCCTTCGTCATGATCCTCAACCTGGTGGCCCGCGGCATCGCCCGCTGGAAGGCCCCGAAGACCGGCCGCTGACCGCGGCGACTGGATGTGAATTGATATGGCCAAGCGAATCGACGTCAGCGGCCTCTCCGCCTACTACGGCAACCACAAGGCGATCGACGACATCTCGATGACCGTCGAACCCCGCTCGGTGACGGCCTTCATCGGCCCCTCCGGCTGCGGCAAGTCCACCTTCCTGCGCACCCTGAACCGCATGCACGAGGTCACCCCCGGCGGCCGCGTCGAGGGCAAGGTGATGCTCGACGACGAGAACCTGTACGGCTCCGGCGTCGACCCGGTCGCGGTCCGCCGCACCGTCGGCATGGTGTTCCAGCGCCCCAACCCCTTCCCCACCATGTCGATCTTCGACAACGTGGCGGCGGGCCTGCGGCTGAACGGCTCGTACAAGAAGTCCGAGCTGGCCGAGGTCGTGGAGCGCTCCCTCAAGGGCGCGAACCTGTGGAACGAGGTCAAGGACCGCCTCAACAAGCCGGGCTCCGGCCTCTCCGGCGGTCAGCAGCAGCGCCTGTGCATCGCCCGGGCGATCGCGGTCGAGCCGGACGTCCTGCTCATGGACGAGCCCTGCTCGGCCCTCGACCCGATCTCGACCCTCGCGATCGAGGACCTGATCGGCGAGCTGAAGGAGCGCTTCACGATCGTCATCGTGACGCACAACATGCAGCAGGCCGCCCGCGTCTCGGACCGCACCGCCTTCTTCAACCTGGCGGCGGTCGGCCAGCCCGGCAAGCTCATCGAGCTGGACGACACCGAGCGCATCTTCTCCAACCCGAGCGTCCAGGCGACCGAGGACTACATCTCCGGCCGCTTCGGATAAAGCGTCTGCGGTGCTGCATGGCGGTGCCACCGCACGACGAAAGGCCCGGCTCCCCTGAGGGGAGCCGGGCCCTGCCACTTCCGTAAGCCCGTCAGCCGAAGAACAGCTGCACCACGTAGAAGCTGAGCGCGGCCACGATCGCCGCCGCCGGCATCGTGATGAACCAGCCGAGGATGATGTTCTTCGCGACGCCCCAGCGGACCGCGTTCACCCGCTTCGTCGCGCCCACGCCCATGATCGCGGACGTGATGACGTGCGTCGTCGAGATCGGCGCGTGGAAGAGGAACGCCGAGCCGAACATGATCGACGCGCCGGTGGTCTCCGCGGCGAAGCCCTGCGGCGGGTCCAGCTCGATGATCTTGCGGCCGAGGGTGCGCATGATGCGCCAGCCGCCCGCGTACGTACCGAGCGAGAGCATCACGGCACAGGCGATCTTCACCCACACCGGGATGTCGTCCCCGGCCTGCTGCACGTCGGCGATGACCAGCGCCATCACGACGATGCCCATCGTCTTCTGGGCGTCCTGGAGGCCGTGGCCGAGGGCCATGCCGGCCGCCGACACCGTCTGCGCGATGCGGAAACCGCGCTTGGCCTTGTGCGGGTTGGCCCGGCGGAACATCCACATGATCGCGCACATCACCAGGTAACCGGCGACGAGACCGACGACCGGCGAGATGAACATCGGGATGACGACCTTGTCGAGGACGCCACCCCAGATCACCTCGGTGCCACCGGCGAGCGCCGCGCCCACCATGCCGCCGAACAGGGCGTGCGAGGAGGAGGAGGGCAGACCGAAGTACCAGGTGACCAGGTTCCAGATGATCGCGCCGACGAGCGCGGCGAAGAGGATGCCCATCCCCTTGTCGCCGTGCGGCGTCTCGATCAGGCCCTCGCTGACCGTCTTGGCGACCCCGCTGCCCATGAAGGCACCGGCGAGGTTCATCACCGCGGCCATCGCGAGGGCCGCGCGCGGGGTGAGCGCCCGCGTCGACACCGAGGTGGCGATCGCGTTGGCGGAGTCGTGGAAGCCGTTCGTATACGTGAAGCCGAGCGCGACACCGATGGTCACGATCAGGGCGAAGGTGTCCACGAAGCCTCAGGACTCCTTGACCGCGATGGTCTCCACGGTGTTCGCCACGTGCTCGAAGGCGTCGGCCGCCTCTTCCAGCACATCCACGACCTGCTTCAGCTTGAGCACCTCGATGGCGTCGTACTTGCCGTTGAAGAGGTGGGCGAGCAGCTTGCGGTGGATCTGGTCGGCCTGGTTCTCCAGCCGGTTGACCTCGATCCAGTACTCCGTGAGGTTCGCCATCGTCCGCAGGTTCGGCATCGCCTCGGCGGTGAGCTCCGCCGCCCGGGCCAGGACCTCGATCTGCTGCTCGACGCCCTTGGGCAGTTCCTCGATGTTGTAGAGGACGACCAGGTCGACGGCCTCCTCCATGAAGTCCATGATGTCGTCGAGGGACGAGGCGAGGGAGTAGATGTCCTCACGGTCGAACGGCGTGATGAACGAGGAGTTCAGCTGGTGGAAGATCGCATGGGTGGCGTCGTCGCCGGCGTGCTCCGCTGCCCGCATCCGCTCCGCGATCTCGGCCCGGGCGGAAGGCTCCGCTCCGAGCAGTTCCATCAGGAGTTTCGAGCCCGTGACGATGTTGTCCGCGGACGCGGCGAACATGTCGTAGAAGCTCGTCTCCCTGGGGGTCAGACGAAATCGCACGTGAGGTCCTCGGGGTGCTGGGTTTCGGTCAGGCTGATGCTAGGCGCATCATCCGGCCACGGCTAACCGGCGTCCTCTCAGTGTCGCCCATCAGGCACAGTGATCTGCACGAGACCCCTGCCCCCCATTCGGCGGGGATCGGTACCATATACCCACGAGGGGTATACACCCCCTTATCTGGACAACGGGAGGACGCGATGACGACCACCGAGGCGGACCAGGCCACCCCCGACGCCGTCGAATCCGTCGAGCCGGCCGACCACGCCCACGGGGTGCACGGCTACCACAAGCAGAAGGACGAGCACCTCAAGCGGCTGCGGCGGATCGAGGGCCAGATCCGCGGTCTGCAGCGGATGGTCGACGAGGACGTCTACTGCATCGACATACTCACCCAGGTCTCGGCCTCCACGAAGGCGCTGCAGTCCTTCGCCCTCCAGCTGCTGGAAGAGCACCTGCGGCACTGCGTGGCGGACGCGGCGAACAACGGCGGCGACCTCGACGCCAAGGTCGAGGAGGCCACCAAGGCGATCGGCCGGATGCTCCGCACCTGAGCCCGAGCCCTCCGACGCGCTCAGCCGGCCGGTTCGACCCGGAGCACCTCGTCGATCAGGTCGGCGCTGAGCCGTTCCCCGTCCGCGGCCGAGGCGGCGATGATCAGTTCGCCGCACAGCTCTATCTCGGCGAGGGCGACGCCGTCGGGGTCAGCGGTCGCGGTTGCGGTACCGGGCGGAGCCACGCGCCTTCACCTCTTCCAGACGGAGTCGGTGTCCCAGCGTAGAGATCGGGCCACGGAGCGCGCATGACACGGACGGACCATTTGCCGATGGTCCGGAGCCGTCGGCGGCCCGCCCGGCGCCGTCAGACCTCGACCTTGCCCGCGTAGATGTCCCGCCCGTCCGGCAGCGTCACGAGCACCCGCGTCCCGAAGCCGTACAGCAGCGTCGTCGACGCGACGGCGACCGCGCGCCCCTGGTTGCTGAAGCTGAACTGGTGGCGGACCTTCCGCAGCCGGCCGTCCCCGTCGAGGTACGCGTCGAAGGGCACGGCGTCGGTGGTGAACCCTTTCGCCGCCGCGGCGAGCGCGCCCCGCAGCTGCGGCGCGGCGAGCTTCGCGGCCGCGCCGATGTCGGCGACGCCCCGGTAGTGCCGGACCTTCACCCCCGCCAGCTCGGTCTCCCCGACGTACGTCACCTCCCGCGCCCCGCGCAGCAGCTCGGCCGCCGCGCCGGGATCGGTGGCCCCGCCGGTGACCAGGTTGCCGTCGTCGAGGACGGTGGTGTCGACCCGCACCCACTTGTCGGCGGGGACCCCCGCGCCGCGGTTCTTCATGTACAGGGCGCCGGGGGTGAGGAGTTCGGTGATCGGCCGGTGCTCGCTGGCGCCGGCCGCGTCCTTGGGGAGCACCACCCGGAGGTGACCGGTGCGGCGGCGGAAGTCGTAGCCGCCCTCGCCCCTGATGGTGACGCGGGTCCCCCCGGCGGCCATCTCCATCGCGGTCGACGCCTTGGAGGTGCCGGCCCTGACCAGGGCGTCGGCCGCACCCCGCACGGCGCCGGCCGGGTCCGGCGGCGGCGCGGGCTCCTCGGTGGCGGCGCAGCCGCCGACCGCCGCGGCGACCAGGGCGGCGGCGGTGACGGCGAGCACCCCGCCGCCGAGCCCGCGCGGAAGCCGGTACCGCTGCGCCACCATCGCCCGTCGACCCCCAAAACCTGGATTCCCGATGCGGATAACGACGGCACGGGCGAGCCGTCACGCGCAGTACGGTGGGGGCGTGCACGAGCAGCCCGCGACCGGCCCGCATCACACGACGACCACGGAGCGCGGTTCCTTCGCGCTGGCGCGCTGCGCCTGCGGCTGGAGCGGCCCGGCCCGCCGCTCCCGGGACCGCGCCCGCACCGACGCCACCGACCATCTGGGCGCGGTGGGCGCCGAGGACGTACGCTCCCCGGCCGCCCCGAGCGGCCCGCCGGGGCCGGGCGTGCCCGGGCGGTCCTAGGCCGCGAGGCCCTTCTCGCCGTGGCCGTCCTCGGCGGGGCCGCCGAGGCGGGGTTCGGGGATGCCGACGGTCTCGGGCCGGCCGGCCGCGGGCGCCCCGGCCCGGCGGGAGCGGACCAGCCACCCGGCGCGGCGCGAGCGGGCGACGGCGGACACCAGCGGGGTGAGCAGCGCCAGCGTCAGCGGGGCCAGGAGCAGGGCGACGGCGGTGCCGAGGGCGAGACCGCCGATGACGTCGGTCGGGTAGTGGACGCCCATGTAGACGCGGGCGAAGCCCTCGGCGAGGGCGAGGCCGATGGCGGCCAGGCCGAAGCGGCGGTGGGCGACGAAGAGGGCGACGGCGATCGCCATCGCCATGGTGGCGTGGTCGCTGACGAAGGAGTAGTCCGTCTTCCCCTCGACCAGGACCTCCAGGCCGTCGTGGTCCCTGAAGGGGCGGGGGCGCTCGACGAAGCCGCGGATGGGGATGTTGACGAGGAGGGCGATGCCGGCCGCGAGCGGCGCCCAGACGATCCCGGCGACGGCCGAGACGGAGTCGTTGAGGGTGCCGCGCCGGCGGACGCTCCACCAGCACCAGAGCACCACGAGGACCGTCGCGAGCATGATCCCGTACTCGCCGGTGAACTCCATGACCCGGTCGAACCACGGGGGAGCGGCCTTCGCCAGCCCGTTGATGTCGTACAGCAGCGCGACATCGGGGCTGGAACCGTCCGATGCGAGTTCGGCCATCTGCCGCGGCTCCTTGCTCTCGTGTCTGGTTTCCAACCCCCGTGGTTCAGACGTGGTCAGAGTCGTCGGAGGGGGAACGAACCTCCTGAGGCGGTCGTTCCGCCGTACCCGGTGGATCATGACGACGTTACCGAAGAGTGACGCTCACCCGCAGCTCAGGGCCTGTGCCTGACGGAGAGTTCCGGCCAGGCGGGCCGTCAGTTCACGCCCACTGCCCGGGCGGACGGGTCGGGAGGGCGGCGGCACCGTCCTCGGTGACCCGGGTCGCCCCGAAATAGTCGGGCGTGTCGATCCGGTCGAAGCGGATCACCGCCCCCGTCCGCGGCGCGTCGATCATGTAGCCGCCGCCCACGTAGATGCCGACATGACGGATCGCGCGCGAGTTCGTCAGGTCGTCGGAGAAGAAGACGAGGTCACCGGGGAGCAGCTCCTCCCGGGCCGGATGCGGCCCCGCGTTGTACTGGTCGTTGGCCACGCGCGGCAGTTCGATCCCCACCGCGTCGTACGCGGCCTGCGTCAGGCCCGAGCAGTCGAACCGCCCGCCCTGCGCCGCCGTGCCGGTGCCGCCCCACAGGTACGGAGTCCCCAGCTTGCCCTGCGCGTAGTGGATGGCGCCGGCCGCCTGCTGCGAGGGGGCGATCCGGCCCTGCGGCCGGGCGAAGCTCTTCTCCAGCGAGCGGATGATCCGCACGTAGTTCTGCGTCTCGCTGTACGGCGGGACGCCCTTGTACTTGATGACCGCGTACGCACCGGCGTTGTACGCCGCCAGCATGTTGCTCGCCGGATCGCCCGGCACGTTCTTCACGTAGCCGGCGAGCGCGCAGTCGTACGAGGCGGCCGACGGGATCGCGTCCTTCGGGTCCCAGATGTCCCGGTCCCCGTCCCCGTCCCCGTCGACACCGTGGCTCGCCCACGTGCCGGGGATGAACTGCGCGATGCCCCGCGCGTCGGCCGGCGACACCGCCCGCGGGTTCCAGCCGCTCTCCTGGTACAGCTGCGCCGCGAGGAGAGCCGGGTTGATGGCCGGACAGAGGTTACCCCAGCGCTGCACGAGCCCCTGGTACATCGCCGGCACCGACCCCTTGGCCAGGGCCACCGTGCCCGTCGCCGCCGTACCCGCGCCGCCGAGGAAACCGGCGGCCGCCGCGTACGTACCGACCAGGAGCAGGGCCAGGAACCCGGCACAGAGCCCGAAGGCCCCACCGGTCAGCAGCCACGCCTTGCCCGCCCTACGCACCGTCAACCACCCCTCGGCTCCTGGCAGTACGCCCCGGGCGCCAGTCTAGGCGGGGTGCCCCCACCCGGAAACGGCGCCTGCCCGACGCGGCCCCAAGAGTGCAACAACGACAATCATTGCCCGGAGTCACCCTCCGTGATACACAGAGTGACCATACGCGTCTTCGCATGGAATCCGGCCGCACCACCGCAGGTCAAGACGGTCAGACCGGTCAAGTGTGCGGGGATCGGGTAAAGAGAGCCGCCAAGCCGTCACACATGGGCGGTTTCATCAGCGAAGATAGTGGCGATGCCCCATGCCGTCCGGCAGGGGTGACCAACGACCCGACAGGGGCGGTGAGTTATATGTACCTGGCGGCCGAGAAGGGCGACATCACCACCATCATCGGTGGAATCGCCCCGAACTGGGGCCCCTTCGGGAGCCTCGGCGCCGAAGCAAAGATCATGATCGAGGTCGTGATGGCCGTGGCCATCCTGCTCTGCCTCGGCATCGCCATCTGGGGAGCGGCCAAGCAGCGCATCGGCGCGACCGCGCTCCGCGACACCTTCAGCGCCGAGCAGGGCAAGGGCCTGATCGTCGCCGGCCTCACCGGCGTCTTCATCATCGGCTCCCTCGGGACGCTCTTCACCATCGTCTACGGAATGGCGATCTGACCGCGCGTCACCCGCGGTCCCACCCACGAACGAACGAGGGGGCGTACCCGGCATGAGTCCCGGCGACGAGCACGACGGCTACGGAGGCTCGGGCCAGACCCGTACCCGCCTGCCCGAGGGCAACACCGGTGACGTCCACGGCGGCACCCGACGCCCCGCCCGCGGCTCCCGCTCCCTGCTCATGGGCGTGGGCGTGGTCGTGCTGCTCGTCGCCGCCATCGCCCTCGCCAACCGCGGCGGCGACCCGCCGGCCGCGTCCCCCTCCTCCGGAACCCCCGGCAAGTCCGCCACCGCCCCCACCGGCACCCGCCCGGTCACCGGCACCGACGGCACCGTCCCCACCGGCCACGCCCACGACGAACAGGGCGCCCAGTCGGCCGCCGCCAACTACGCGGCCGCCCTGGGCTCCCCGGACATGTACCAGCGGGGCCCCCGCGAGGCACTGGTGCGGGCCGTCTACGCCCCCGAGGTGGTCGACGCCCGCGTCGCGGACCTCGACAAGGGCTACGGCGACAAGACGCTCCTGGGCCGCATCGGCCTCCAGGAGGACGGCACCGCTCCCCAGGGGCTCACCTTCGTCGCCCGGACGATCCCCGTGGGAACCAAGATCGAGACGTACACGCAGGACCGGGCGACGGTGTCCGTCTGGCACTCGTACCTGTTCGGCCTCGCCGGGGAGGAGTCGAAGAACCCCGTCTCCGAGGCCTGGTACACCAAGACCTACGAGCTCCTCTGGACCGGCGGCGACTGGAAGATCGTCGACGTCCGCCAGAAGGACGGCCCGGTCCCGGTCGGCCGCGACCAGCGGGCCTCCTCGGCCCAGGACATGGCGGACGCCGTCGAACAGTTCGGAGGCTTCACCTATGCCCGGTAGGCCCGCCGCCCTCCTCGCCCGCGCCACCGCCGCACTGGGCTCCGCCCAGGTGGCGGTCGTCCTCTTCGCGGGCCGGGCACTCGCCGACCCCACCCCGACACCGACCGCCACCCCCTCGGGCACCCCGACGCCCGCACCGAGCGACAGCACCGACCCCTGTGCCCTGCTCAGCGACACCGCCCGGGACTACTGCGAAGGGCAGGGAACCGGCGGCACCGGCGGCGGGGGCTCGTCCTCCGGGACGGTCAACGACCCGGCGAGCGCCCTCGACCCCCTCACCTCCCTCGCCCGCGGCTGCGCCGACGCCGCCGTGGCCGTCATCGACTACCTCTCCAAGGCCGTGAAGGAGACCGCCGAGGTCGACTTCACGAACACCGAGTTCCTCGGCCGCTACGCCGTCGTGTTCGCCGCCGCCACCTTCCTCACCGTCCTCCTCTGGCTCCTCGCCGTCGCCAAGCGCGCCATGCGCGGCGTGCCGCTCACCACCGCGCTCTCCGAGGCCGTCGGCTTCCTCTGGCTGACCGTCCTCGCCTCCGCCTTCACCCCGCTGATCCTCTACACCGTCGTCAACGCCACCGACGCCATCACCGAGGTCATCGCCTCCGGCACCGGCCAGCAGACCGACGTGTTCTTCGGCGCGTTCAAGCAGGCCCTCCAGAAGGGCGACAGCATCAGCGGCGGACCGATCATGCTGATCATCGTCAGCCTGGTCACCGTCCTCGCGGCCGGCGTGCTCTACCTGGAGCTCTTCCTCCGCGCCGTCCTCCTCTACGTCGGCGCCCTCCTCGGCGTCGTCGTCTACTCCGGCCTCGTCGACAAGAACATGTGGGGCCACGTCCGCCGCTGGGCCGGCATCATGATCGCCGTCATCCTGGTCAAGCCGATCATCGTGATCGTCCTCGGCCTCGCCGGCGCCCTCTCCTCCGGCACCGGACCCGACTCCTTCTCCGCCGTCGTCTCCGGCCTCGCGATCATCCTGCTCGCGATCTTCTCCTCCGCGATGATCTACCGCTTCGTCCCCGGCTTCGGCGACGAGATCGCCGCCTCCCGCAACAACCGCCTCCACCGCGCCGGGGAGAACGCGGCCGCCGCCGTCATCTCCTCCCCCGCCTCCCTCGTCTCCCAGGGCATCAAGACCCACAGCACCCGCGACAGCGGCTCCGGCGGCGGCCAGGCGTCCTCCTCCGCCACCCCCCGCCCCGCGAACCCGCTCTCCGGCGGCGTCGCCGCGCACAGCAGCCGTACCCCCCAGGGCAACGGCTCCGCGCCCCCGCCCCGTAGCAGCAGCCCCACCGCGGGCACCCCGCACAGCAACCGCAAGAACACAGGAGCAGGAGGTGCAGGGCGTTGACGACCCAGTCCCAGCCGGTCACGCCCCGCCGCACGTATCTCATCGGCCGTGCCCGGCCGAACGCGATCGTCGGCAAGAACCGCGAGACCGGCGAGATCGCCCTGATCGTCGTCGGCGCCTTCCTCGGCATGATGAGCGGACTCCTCGTCCCCCTCCTCCCCCTGCGGATCGCGCTCCTCGCCGGCCTGCCCATGCTCGCCATCGCCGCCGTGTACCTCCCGTACAAGCAGCGCACCTTCTACAAGTGGTTCGAGATCAACCGCAGCTACAAGCGGATGCTCAAGCGCGGCACCGCCTACCGCTCCGCCGCCACCGAGGCCGGCACCCGCCTCGACGGCCGCGAGGTCGAGGTCGGCCCGCCGCCCGGCATCGGCCGCGTCAGCTGGCTCGCCGCCCCCTTCGGCCCCGACGAGATCGCCGTCCTCCTCCACGCCGACCGCCGCACCGTCACCGCCGCCATCGAGATCGAGGGCCCCGGCGTCGGCCTGCGCGACTCCGAGGACCAGGAGGCCCTGGTCGACCGCTTCGGCACCCTCCTGAAGCACGTGGCCAACGGCGACGGCTTCGTCACCCGCCTCCAGATGCTCGCCCGCACCCTCCCCGCCGACCCCGACGCCCACGCCAAGGACGTCGCCCAGCGCGGCGACCCGGGGGCCCCCGGCTGGCTCCAGGAGTCGTACGACCAGCTCCAGTCCATGGTCTCCACCTCCAGCGAGCAGCACCGCGCCTACCTCGTCGCCTGCATGCACTACACCCGCGACCTCGCCGCCGAGGCCAACGCCATGGCCCACGCCACCCGGCACGCCACCGGCGCCCGCCGCCTCGACCGCGACGGCGGCCTCGCCGTCGTCATGGCCCGCGAGCTCACCGACATCTGCGCCCGCCTCACCGAGGCCGACATCCGGGTCCGCCAGCCCCTCGGCCAGTCCCGGCTCGCCTCCCTGGTCCACTCCATGTACGACCCGGACCACCCGATCGACCACATCCAGGCCATGACGAAACGAAACGCTTGGCCCGCCGAACTCGACGCCATGGAGGCCACCTACCTCCAGGCCAAGACCCGCGAGTCCTCCACCCGCGCCCCCTGGTGCCACGCCACCGCCTGGGTCAAGGAGTGGCCGATGACCCCGGTCGGCGTGAACTTCCTCGCCCCGCTCCTCGTCCACACCCCCGACGTCATCCGCACCGTCGCCGTCACCATGGACCTGGAGCCCACCGAGGTCGCCATCGAGCGCATGCTCACCGAGAAGACCAACGACGAGGCCGAGGCCTCCCGCCAGGCCAAGATGAACCGCACCGTCGACCCCCGCGACATCGCCGCCCACGGCCGGCTCGACCAGCGGGGTGAAGATCTCGCCAGCGGCGCGGCAGGCGTCAACCTCGTCGGGTACATCACCGTATCGGCGCGCTCGCCCGAGGCCCTCGCCCGGGACAAGCGCACGATCAGGGCCTCCGCCGGCAAGTCGTACCTGAAGCTGGAGTGGTGCGACCGCGAGCACCACCGGGCCTTTGTGAACACCCTGCCGTTCGCGACCGGCATCCGCCGCTAAGGCCGAAGGGGCACCGACCGATGCGAGATCCGCTGTCCGTCCTCACCGAAGCCTTCACCTCCTTCGTCCTCGGGAAGGTGGAGACCACCCGCCTGCCCGTACGCACCTCCACCGGCCAGGCCCAGGCCGTCTACCTGCCGACCGCCGCCCCCGGCCTCGGCGACTCCGGCGTGATCATCGGCCGCGAGGTCTACAGCGGCAAGGGCTACGTCTACGACCCCTTCCAGCTGTACGGACAGCAGCTCCCCGCCCCCCACTGGCTCGTCCTCGGCGAATCCGGCAACGGCAAGTCCGCGCTGGAGAAGACGTACGTGCTCCGCCAGCTCCGCTTCCGCGACCGGCAGGTCGTCGTCCTCGACGCCCAGGGCGAGGACGGCGTCGGCGAGTGGAACCTCATCGCCCAGGAGCTGGGGATAACCCCCATCCGCCTGGACCCCATGGTCGCCAACGACGCCGGGATCCGCCTCAACCCGCTCGACCCCGCCATCACCACCACCGGCCAGCTCGCCCTGCTGCGCACCATCATCGAGGTGGCGATGGGCCACGGCCTCGACGAGCGCTCCGGCTTCGCCCTCAAGGTCGCCCACGCCCACGTCAACGAGCACATCGCCGACCGCCAGCCGATCCTCACCGACATCGTCGAGCGCCTGCGCCACCCCGAGGCCGAGTCGGCGGAGGCGATGAACGTCGACATAGACGACGTACGGGCCTGGGGCCTCGACGTCGCCCTCGTGCTCGACCGGCTGGTCGACGGCGACCTCCGCGGCATGTTCGACGGCCCGACCACGGTCGGCATCGACCTCGACGCGCCCCTGATCGTCTTCGACCTCTCCCACATCGACCGCAACTCCATCGCCATGCCCATCCTCATGGCGATCGTCGGCGTGTGGCTGGAACACACCTGGATCCGCCCCGACCGGAAGAAGCGCATCTTCCTCGTCGAGGAGGCCTGGCACATCATCAACAGCCCCTTCGTGGCCCAGCTGTTCCAGCGGCTGCTCAAGTTCGGCCGACGCCTCGGCCTGTCCTTCGTCGCCGTCGTCCACCACCTCTCCGACGTCGTCGACGGAGCGGCCGCCAAGGAGGCCGCGGCGATCCTCAAGATGGCCTCCACCCGGACCGTCTACGCCCAGAAGGCGGACGAGGCCCGCAACACCGGACGGGTCCTCGGCCTGCCCCGCTGGGCCGTCGAGATCATCCCGACCCTGACCCCCGGCATCGCCGTCTGGGACGTCAACGGCAACGTGCAGGTGGTCAAACACCTCATCACCGAACGGGAACGCCCGCTCGTCTACACCGACCGCGCCATGACCGAGTCCTCCGGCCCCGCCGATCCGGACCTGGAGTGGGAGACCGAGCAGCGCGCGCTGATGATGGAACGTCACCTGGACGACAGCTCCCAGTCGACGGTGGCGTGACGTGACGGAGGCACGGCAGAAGCAGGGCGGCGGCGTCTCGGACGGCTTCCTGGTCGGGCTGTTCGCCCTGATCCTCGGCGCGTCCCTGCTCGTCTGGTCCGCGACCGGCCTCTCCGGCCTCCTCGCGCACGGCGCCTGGCCCGACGGGGTGGAGCTCACCCGCACCCCGCCGGCCCTCCGCGCCCTGGCGACCGCCCCCAAGGACCTCCCGGCCGCCTGGCCGGACACCCCGCCCGGCCAGCTCTCCGGCTACGGCCTCTTCTGGGGCCTGGTCATCGGCCAGGCGATGGTCCTCGGCGTCCTCGCCGTCTTCCTCCTCGGCACCTTCGCCCGCTGGCGCGCGGTCCGCGCCCACCGCAGGGCGGGATCGCCCACCCCGGCCCCCGCCCCGGAGCGCGAACCGGCCCCGGTCCCGGTCCCCACACGGGAGACGCCCGGACCCGCCCCCGTCCCCGTCCCCGTCCCTCTACAGAAGACCTCGTCCCAGGCGACGGAACCGGCGCCGGCACCCGCACCACCCACGGCGCCCGCACCCGTGACCGCACCCGCGGCCCGGTCGGAGGCCTCCCCCACCGTCTACGGCCCGCCCGAGACCCGCCGCCCCCACGCCGTCCAGGCCGTCCGCGACGCCGAGGGCCCGGTCCTGGTCGTCACCTCCGACCCCACCGTCTGGGCCGACACCAAGGACGTGCGCGGCAAGCTCGGCCCGGTCCTCGTCTACGACCCCGGCCACCTCTGCGACACCCCGGCCCGCCTCCACTGGTCCCCCGCCGAGGGCTGCGCCGACCCGGACACCGCCCGGACCCGCGCCGCCGCCCTGCTCGCCCCGGTCCGCCCGCACGCGCGGCTCGACGCGGCCACCGCCACCACCGCCGAAACGCTCCTGCGCTGCTGGCTGCACGCCGCCGCCGTGGACGGCCGCCCCTTCCGCCAGGTCCACCGCTGGGCCCAGGGCACCGACGCCCACGAACCGGTACGCATCCTCCGCGGCCACCCCAAGGCCGCCTCGGGCCTCGCCGGCCTCCTCGAAGCGGCACTCACCGCACACCCCGACACCAGGCGCCTGGCCCAGGAACTGACGGCCCGTGCCTTCTCCGCCTTCTCCTCGGTCCACATCCGCGAGGCCTGCACCCCGAATCGAACGGACTCGCTGGCCCTGGCATCTTTCCTCGCCGAAGGGGGCACCCTCTACGTGGTGGGCGAACCGATCGAGGATCCGCGCGCCCGCCCGGGCGCGATGCCCCTCCTCACCGCGCTCGCGTCGCACGTGGTCGAGCACGGCCGCCGCATGGCCGCACGGTCATCCGACGGTCGGCTCGACCCACCACTCACCCTGGTGCTCGACGACATCGCCGCCGTGGCCCCGCTCCCGGAACTCCCGGCCCTCCTCACGGACGGCCCCCGCCACGGCCTGCCCACCCTGGCCCTGATGCGCTCCCCCGAACAGTCCCGCACCCGCTGGCCGGAGCACTCCCTCAGCCCGTGACCGCGTCCCGCGAGGCCGACGGGAGCAGCTCGTACTCGTCCTCGTACGCGCCGACGCCACCCGGCACCGGCACCCGCTCGCCCGACGGCGCGAAGCCGAAGCGCCGGTAGAAGGCGGCGGCGCGGGCGTTCTCCTCGTGGACGTACAGACGCACCCGCCGGATGCCCTCCACCGTCCACGACCAGTCCACGGCCGCGCGGAACAGCGCCTCGACCACCGCGCCGCCGCGGGCCTCGGGACGGACGTACACGCCCACCAGATGCGTCTGGTCGACCTTCGCGGACTCCCCGAACCGCACCTCGGCCGAGGGACGTTCGACGAGGGCCGTCACCGTGCCCAGCCAGCGCCCGTCCGGGCCCTCGGCGACGAACTGCCGCACCTGGCCGTCACCGGTCTCCGCGGCGCCCGCCGCCCGCTCCCGCCAGAAGTCGTCGGAGCACGCCAGCGCGGCGTCCACGGTCTCCAGGAAGGCGAGGTGCGCGACGGGGTCCCGCAGCGCGGCGAGCCTCAGCTCGCGCACCTGCTCCCACTCGTCGGCCCGGACGGTACGGATCACGGCGTTCATACCCGGCATCCTCACCCACACCCACCCTCGCCCACAAGGGAATTCCCAGGTCAGAGCCGGGCGTGGTACCCCGGTACCACGCCGCCCGGCCGTCTGCCGACCACGGTCGGACGCCCGCGGCCGGCCCGCTCCGTAGCGTCGGAGCCATGATCCGAGCAGAGCGACTCATCAAGCGGTACGGCGACCGGACCGTCGTCCGGGACCTCTCGTTCACCGTCCACCCCGGCACCGTCACCGGCTTCCTCGGCCCCAACGGCGCCGGCAAGTCCACCACCCTGCGCATGATCCTCGGCCTCGACGCCCCCACCCACGGCACCGCCACCGTCGACGGCCGCTCCTACGCCGCCCACCCGGCACCCCTCACCCGGGTCGGCGCCCTCCTCGACGCCCGCGCCTTCCACCCGGGCCGCACCGCCTTCCACCACCTCATGGCCCTCGCCCACACCCACGGCATCCCCCGCTCCCGCGTCGAGCACGTCCTCGGCGTCACCGGCCTCGCCGACGTCGCCGACCGCCGGGTGAAGGGCTTCTCCCTCGGCATGGGCCAGCGCCTCGGCATCGCCGCCGCCCTCCTCGGCGACCCGGCCGCGGTCGTCCTCGACGAACCCGTCAACGGCCTCGACCCGGAAGGCGTCCGCTGGGTCCGCACCCTCCTCACCGGCCTCGCCGCCGAAGGCCGCACCGTCCTCGTCTCCTCGCACCTGATGAGCGAGATGGCGCTGACCGCCGACCGGCTCGTCGTCATCGGCAAGGGCCGGCTCCTCGCCGACACCACCGTCGCCGAGCTCGTACGGGACGCGGGCACGGCCTCCGTCCTCGTCGTCACCCCCGACGCCGACCGCCTCCGCGCCCTGCTCCCGGCGCACGCCCGCACCACCCCCGAGGCCGCCGGCGCCCTCCGGATCACCGGCCTCGACGCCCCCGCGATCGGCCGGATCGCCGCCGCCCACGCCGTCGAACTCCACGCCCTCACCCCCGAGACCGCCTCCCTGGAGCAGGCGTTCATGGACCTCACCCACGACTCCGTCGAATACCAGGGAGCAGCGGCATGACGACCGTCCCCACCCCCTACGGGGTCACCCTCCCCCGGGTCCTGCGCTCCGAGTGGCACAAGCTGTGGACGCTCCGCTCGACCTGGATCACGCTCCTCTCGGCCGTCGCCCTCGTCCTCGGCGTCGGCATCCTCATGGGCACGACCTACACCTCGGACGGCGGCGACTCCGACGTCGACACCGTCGTCCTCACCCTCTACGGCACCCAGCTGGGCGGCATCTGCCTCGCCGTCCTCGGCATCCTCGTCACCGCCGGCGAGTACTCCACCGGCCTGGCCCGCGCCACCTTCACCGCGGTCCCCGCCCGCCTCCCCGTCCTGGGGGCGAAGGCCGCGGTCCTCGGCGCCACCGTCCTCGTCCTGAGCCTCCTCGCCAACCTGACGACCTTCCTCACCGCCCAGCTCTTCCTCGACGACACCGACCAGGCCGCCTCCCTCACCGACGACGGCGTCCTCACCGCCCTCGCCGGCAACGCCGCGGGCCTCGCCCTCCTCTCCCTGCTCGCCCTCGGCCTCGGCGCCGCGCTCCGCTCGGTGCCCGGCGCGCTCGGCGCGTTCATCGGCGGGGTCCTCGTCCTCCCCGAGGTCGTCGGGATGCTCCCGTACGACGCCGTCGACACCGCCCTGCGCTACTTCCCCACCCAGGCCGCCGGCGTCCTCGGCTCCGCGACCCCGCTCCCCGACGCCCCCTCCGGCGGAGCCGCCCTCCTCGCCCTCGCCCTGTGGGCGGCCGCGGCGCTCGCGGTCCCCGCGCTGTGGCTCCGCCGCCGGGACGTGCGGGGATGATGGCCGGGTGACGACGGAGACGACGGCGCCCAGCCGGTACGCACACCAGCTCATCACCCGCGTCCGGGCGGCCGACGCGGCCCGGCCCTGGCTCTGGGACGGCGCGCTCACGCTCGGCTGGACGACGGCCGCCCTGGTGGACGCGGCGGGCGGCTGGCGGAACGTCGCCCGCGACCCGTCCCTCCCCGCCGCCCTGGTCGTCGCCCTCAGCCTCGCCCTCTCCCTCCCCCTGTACGCACGCCGCCGCCGGCCCACCACGGTCCTCGCCGTGATGGCGGGGGCGGCGTTCGTCAGCGAGGCGTCCGGCGCCTTCCTCCAGGCCGCGTTCCTCCAGGTGTTCCCGCTCTTCCACATCGCGCTGTCCCGCCCGCCCCGCCGCCTCCTCTGGGCCTTCGCCCTCCTCGCCGCGCCGCTCCTCACGGGCGCGCTCCGCTTCGACGGCGACGCATGGGACCTGCACGTCGTGCCCGCCCTGTGGGCGTACCTCATCGTGGCCCTCATCGGCATCACGGTCCGCTCCCGCCGCGACCACACGGCGGGCCTCGTCGACCGCGCCCGCCGCCTGGAGGTCGAACGCGACCAGGAGGTCCGCCTCGCGGCCGCCGCCGAACGGGCCCGGATCGCCCGCGAGATGCACGACATCATCGGCCACAACCTCTCGGTCATCACGGGCCTCGCGGACGGCGGCCGGTACGCGGCGGCCAGGAACCCCGAGCGGGCCGCCCAGGCCCTGGACGCCATCGGCACCACGAGCCGCCAGGCCCTGGACGAACTACGGCGCCTCCTGGGCGTCCTGTCCGCCCCCGACGACGACACCCCGGCCGCCGCCCGCGCCCCCCAACCGACCCTGGAGGACCTGGAACCCCTCCTGGAAGGCGTACGCAAGGCGGGCCTGCCGGTCACCGCGGAGCTGCCCTCCCCCCTCCCGTCCCTGCCGCCGGGCGCCCAGCTGACGGTCTACCGCGTGGTCCAGGAGTCCCTGACGAACACCCTCAAGCACGCGGGTCCGGGCGCCCGGGCCACCGTCCGCGTGGCGACCGCCCCGGACGCCGTCCGGGTCACCGTCACCGACACGGGCACTCCGTCCGCCGCGCCCGGCCAGGGCCAGGGCCTCACCGGAATGCGCGAGCGCGCGGCGCTCTACGACGGCACACTCGACTCCGGCCCCCTGCCGCACGGCGGGGGCTGGCAGGTACGGCTCCGCATCCCCACGACCACCGCTCCCGCTCCCGCTCCCGCTCCCGCTCCGGAGGAATCCCACCCGTGACGACGGTTCTGATCGCCGACGACCAGCCGATGCAGCGCTTCGGTTTCCGCATGCTCCTGGAGAGCCAGGACGACATGACGGTCGTCGGCGAGGCCGCCAACGGCACCGAGGCCGTCCGCCTGGTCGCCGACCACCACCCGGACGTGGTCCTGATGGACATCCGCATGCCGGGCCTCGACGGCATCGAGGCCACCCGCCGGATCGTCGCCGCCGGCGCCCGCACCCGCGTCCTCATCATCACCACCTTCGACCTGGACGAGTACGCGTACGACGGGCTCCGCGCCGGCGCGAGCGGCTTCCTGGTGAAGGACGCCCAGCCCGAGGAACTCCTCGCGGGCGTCCGCGCGGTGGCGGCCGGCGACGCCGTGGTCGCCCCGAGCCTCACCCGCCGTCTCCTGGACACGTACATCCACCACCTGCCGGCCTCCCCGTCGAGCCCGGGCCCGGCCCCTCGGGAAGACCCCCGTCTGTCGTCGCTGACGGACCGCGAACGCGAGATCCTCACGGTCGTCGGCCAGGGCTGGACCAACACGGAGATCTCCGACCGCCTCCACCTCGCCGAATCCACCGTGAAGACCCATGTGGGCCGCGTCCTCGCGAAGACGGGAGCGAGGGACCGCGTCCAGGCGGTGATCCTGGCGTACGACACCGGTCTGGTGAAGCCGGCATAGGGCCCCGGGAACGCAGAAAAGCCCCGCACCATGAGGTGCGGGGCTTTCCCACAATGATTGTTCGGCGGCGTCCTACTCTCCCACAGGGTCCCCCCTGCAGTACCATCGGCGCTGAAAGGCTTAGCTTCCGGGTTCGGAATGTAACCGGGCGTTTCCCTAACGCTATGACCACCGAAACACTATGAAGTTGAACTCAACCGGAACATGGGAGTTCGTTACTTCAGAACTAACACAGTGGACGCGAGCAACTGAGGACAAGCCCTCGGCCTATTAGTACCGGTCAGCTCCACCCATTACTGGGCTTC
>NZ_JBHTST010000101.1:0-31528 GCF_042794995.1 Streptomyces sp. NPDC056503 | reverse complement strand
GCCCCCGGTACGCACGCGTACCGGGGGCCTCGCGGGTTCACGCCGGGGTCGTACGGCGCACGGCCTCGACGATCACCGAGGCCAGCGTCGGGTCCCCGGCGTGGGCGGCCCGCTGGAGGTCCGCGCCGGTGCCGCGGGCCAGCAGCCGCGCCACGCCCACCTCGGCCCGCTCCCGGTCGCCCGCGTCCTCCAGGGCGGGGCGCACATGGTCGAGCAGGGCGTGCAGCACCTCGCCGGCCGGCCGGGGCCGCCAGCTGCGCGGGTCGAGCAGCTCGCCGCCGAGGCCGTACCGGCTGGCCCGCCAGGCGGCGAGCCGCAGCACGACCGTCGACACCGGGTCGGGGAGCCGGCCCCGCCGCCACTCCCGGGCCGCGGTCTCCACCAGGGCGCGGCTCAGCACCGCCAGCAGGACCGTGTCCTCCAGGTCCAGGCAGACGTCGCCGACCCGGATCTCCACCGTCGGGTAGCGGCGGGAGAGCCGGGCGTCGAAGTAGACCATGTGGTCGTCGATCAGCACGTCGCTGGCGAGCATCTCGCTGGTGGTCCGCTCGTACGCCTCCACGTCCCCGTACAGCTCGCTGGGACCGGACATCGGCCAGCGCTGCCACAGCTGGTGGCGCCAGCTGGCGTAGCCGGTGTCGACGCCCTGGAAGTAGGGGGAGTTGGCGCTGAGCGCGAGGAGCGGGGCGAGCCAGGGCCGGATCCGGTCGAGGACGCCCACGCCCTCCTCGGGCGAGGCGAGGTGGACGTGGACGTGGCAGGCGCAGGCGAACTCCTCGTCGACGAGGTGGGCGTAGCGGTCGTGGATCCGCCGGTACCGCTCGTCGGGGGTGAGCAGCGGGCCGAAGTCCATCGGCGCGGTCGCGAGCGCCGCGACCGCCACCCCGGCCTCCTCGGCGGCCGCGGCGGCGGCGAGCCTGGCCCGGCGCAGCTGGTCGGCGAGCTGGGGGGTGGTGGTGCAGGGGGTGGTGCCGATCTCCAGCTGTTCGGCGTACAACTCGGGCTTCGCCGGTTCCGGTCCCTCGGCGTGCGGCCCGGCGTCGGCGTGCCAGGCGGCGATCTCGGTGACGGTGCCGGAGAGGGGCTGGGGGAGTCCGGTCTCGGGATCGACCAGGAGGAGCTCCTCCTCCACCCCGAACGTGCGCAGCCCTTCCCCGCGGTGGTAGACCCACCGCTGCTGGTTCCGCATGGAGCGCTCTCCTTCACGGGCGGACGGTGGTGCGCTGACGGCCGTTCGAACAGAGCTTTCACCAAGGCTGTCCACGAACGTCCCGTCTTCCACCCGTCCCGGGGTAGATGGCGCGAAATCGCCCCCCGGAGCGGACTCCGGGGGGCGAGGTGGGCGGGAGGAGAGGGCGGGTTTCCCTGAGGGCCGCCGGAGGGGTGGGCGGACCCCCGTCCCGCCCTCCCCTCCCACCGGCCTCCGGCGCCTAGGAGCCGGAGGGGGCGGAGGAGCCGCGGCGGCGGCCCAGGAGCAGGCTGCCCGCCCCGAAGACGGCGAGCGCGCCCGCGCCCGCCAGGGCGAGCGGCAGCGGGGAGGCGGGGGCGTCGGCGGCCTCGGCGGAGAGCGCCGGCGGCTGCTCGTCGCCGCCGTGACCCGCGTGGCTGACCGTGGACAGCTCGGCGCCCGCGGCCAGTTCGGCCTCGGTCGGGGCCTCCGCCTTGAGGGCGGTGGTGGCGGCGGCCGTGCCGAAGGTGACGTCCGAGCAGCTGTAGAACGCCTCGGGGCTGTCGTTGCGCTGCCACACCATGTAGACGACGTGGCGGCCGGTGCGGGCCGGCAGGGTGCCGGTGAAGGCGTAGTAGCCGTCGGTGGCGGTGCGGGTGGTGTGGTGGACGGCGACCGGGGTGGCGTCCAGGTCGGACCACTTCAGCGGCTGCGTCGGGTCGAAGCCGGCCTTGGTGACGTACATCGTCATGGTGCCGGAGTGGGCGGCGGTGGCGCGGATCCTGAAGTCGAAGGAGCCGGCCGAGACGGCGGTGGCGGGCCAGTCGGTACGCGCCCAGTCCAGCGCCCGGTACTTCTCGCGGTTCGCCGAGCAGAGCTTGCCGTCCGGGATGAGGGCCTTGTGGTTGCCGTCGGCGTTGGCGATGTTGACCTCGTTCCAGTCGTAGAGCGGCTGGGTGCCGGAGTCGGCGACGAGGTCCTTGCACACCTGCGAGTCGGGGCTCTCGGGGCCCTCGGCGTAACAGGCGGCGACCCGGCTCACGGGGTTGAAGACGGCTCCGTGGGCGGCGGCGGTGGTGGGGGTGAGGCCGACGAGGGCGGCGGCGGACAGGGCGGCGACGCCGGCGGCGGTACGGCGGGTGGACGGCATGCGGGGGCTCTCTCTCGTGCGTGGGGGGAGTACGGAACGAGCAACGCGCGCGGGGCACACGGAAGTTGAATCCCGTGCGACCGGGGTAGAGACTCGCATTGGTCCATACCAATGGGCAAGGGGGTGCGCGGAAAAAGCCCCTGAGCACGCGGAACGGCGGCCCCGGGGGTGCCGCCGCACCCCTGGAACCGCCGTTCTCCGCGCGGGCGTCAGCCGTTGGCGAGCGCCTGTACCCGCGAGAGGTCGCCGTTGAAGTGGTTGTGGTCGCCGACCGTCGGGCCGGACGAGGTGTACTGCCACATCGTGTAGTACGGCCAGCCGGAGGGGAGTTCGCCGACCTCGGAGGCGTACCGCGCGATCCACAGCGGGTTGGTGGCCGCGAAGCCGGAGTAGTTCCCGGTGCACTGCTTCCACCAGCTGGTCGCCGTGTAGATGACGGCGTCGCGGCCGGTGCGGGCCTTGTACCGGTTGAGGAAGTCGCGGATCCAGGTGACCATCCCGGACTGGGTCTTGCCGTAGCAGGTGGCGCCGTACGGGTTCCACTCGATGTCGAGCACGCCGGGCAGGGTCCTGCCGTCCTTGGACCAGCCGCCGCCGTTGTTGACGAAGTAGTCGGCCTGGGCGGTGCCGGTGGTCGTGTCCGGGGTGGCGAAGTGGTACGTGCCGCGGATCATGCCGACGTTGTACGAGCCGTTGTACTGCTGCGTGAAGTAGGTGTTCTTGTAGTACGTGCCTTCCGTCGCCTTGACGTAGGCCCACTTGACGCCGCTGTTCCAGAGGGTCGACCAGGCGACGTTGCCCTGGTGGCTGGCGACGTCGACGCCCTCCGTCTGGGCGGCGAGGGCGGAGACGCCGCCGGAGGCGGTCGCGCCCCGGCCGTCGTGCTTCAGGACGCCCATGCCCATGTGGGCGGTGCCGCGCGCCGGGGCGGCGGCGCGGGCGCCGGGGTCGGCGGCGCCCGCCTGTCCGGCGAGGGGCAGGACGAGGGCGGTGGCGGCGAGGCCGGCGAGCAGGGAGGTGGGGACGGATCTGCGCACACGCATGGCGTGACTCCCGAGGGGGCGGTGGGGGTGGTGTGGACATGTCAGTCACGTGCTCGACGGCGACTCTACGCACGTAGACCTCGGGCGTGGAAGAGGTCCCGGGTTCCGCCGTTGGTCTACTCCTGCGAAATACTGAAGGAGCTGCGGCGATGCCCGCCGTGGCGGGAAACTTTCAGCCGACGAAACACGCGTGGGAGGTGCGGGGTGCGCGCAGGCGGCACGACCGGCGAAGGCGGCACCGCGCCGGGAACCGACACCGGCGGCGGTCCGTCCGGCGGTCTGTCCGGCGGCTCGTCCGGCGGTCCGTCCGGTGGCGGGGCGACGCCGGGGGAGGTCCCGGCTCCCGCTCCCGTGCCGACGCCGGGGGAGGTCCCGGCTCCCGCTCCCGTGCCGACGCCGGGGGAGGCTCCGGCTTCCGTGCCCGTGTCGACGCCGGGGGAGGTTCCGGCTCCCGCTCCCGGGGCGGTTCCGCCTTCCGTGCCCGTCGTGAAGGCCGAGCGGGAGTTCCTCGCGCTGGAGCGGGAGCTCGCCGTGTTCCTGCGGCGGGCCCGGGCGCAGTCGGGCGAGATGGCCCGGGAGGTGCACCCGGAGCTGGAGCCCGCCGCGTACGGGCTGTTCGTCCGGCTCGACGACGCCGGGCCGCAGCGCGCCACCGAGCTCTCCGCGTACTTCGGCGTCGGCAAGGCCACGATGAGCCGGCAGCTGCGCGCTCTCGAACAGCTCGGGCTGGTCGCCCGCGACCCCGATCCCGCGGACGGGCGCGCCTCCCTGGTGCGGCTCACCGACGAGGGCCGCGACCGCTTCCGGCACGTCCGCGACGCCCGTCGCGAGCGGTACGTCCGCAAGCTCGCCGACTGGGACCGCGCGGAGGTCGCCGAACTGGCCCGGCTGCTCCACCACTTCAACCAGCGCTCCGAGGGCTGAGCCCTCAGAGCTCCACGTACACGGCCGTCGCGTCGTCGTGGAGCTTCCCGCGCCGTCCGCCGGCGTCCGTGGCCTCCAGGGTCCGGACCCGCTGGAGCAGTCCCGCCGGCCCCTCCTTCGCGAGGACGCCGACGCACTCCGTCCAGTCGCCCGCGCCGAACCGCTCCACCCAGCGGCTCGCCCCGTCCGTGAGCGCCGCCAGCGCCCGCACCTCCGCGAGCGGGGTCCGCCCGGTCACCGCCCGCTCCGCCACCGCGGGGTCCGCCGCCGCCGTGAAGAAGCCGCCCTCCCGGTTCCGCAGCCGGTCCGCCGCCTCGTGCGAGCGCAGCGCCTCCCGGGGAAGCCGGTCCAGCCGGTCGTCCCGTACCACCCTGACCGCGCCGTCCGGCGCCCGGATCAGCAGCACCGAGTCGGAGAGGACCAGGTGTTCGACCACGGCCGCGTCCCACCGCGCGAGGACCACGGTCGCCTGAGGCGTACGCACGTGAGAAAGGTCACAGGTGTCCGCGTGGAGTGCCGCGGTGCGCCGGATTGCGAGCGACAGGATCTCGGACAGCGTCAGATCAGGCCGGGAAGTGGACAGTCCGGTCAAAGCGCCACCGAGGCGCGCGGTGAACCACGGCACCGTGTGCACACAACCGACATCATCCGCGGGGGGCGTGACACCGTCCAGGAGGACGAGCGCCCCTCCGCCGCCCGGGCCGGGCAGAGCTGCGGCGGCCCAGTCCTCGTTGGGTCGTTCGGGACTGCCGGGAAGGGTGGCGACCTCGCTGCGCATGATGTCCAGTGTGCCTGGCTCGCGCGGTGTCTTCACAACACCTGCAAAGGGCCGAAAATGGCCTGTACCAACCGGCCATGGCCGCCGCGACAGGCGGAATCGCAAGCTCCGGCAAGCTGCGGGCGGGCATCCTGCCAAAGCCCGCCCGGAAGATCCAGCCGGGGCCCGCCGGAGGCCCCCGGCGGCGCCCGTCGGAAGTTGTTCGCCAACTCAGGAGTGTTGTTCACTCGTTCGGGTGGCGGAGCGGCCGATGCCCGCCCCCTGCCGAGAAGCGCTGGAATGGTCGGAAGCCGTACCAGGGGTGGGGGCGGAACCTCGTGACCGGCCGTCACCTCTGCTGTGTGGGCGGACGAGTCAAGAATGCGAGCACCGGTGCAGAAGAAGCGGCCTCGGAGCATGAACGGCGCGCGGAGCCAGACCCCCGGTGAGCCGCCGACCCCCGGCACCACGCCGAGCACCCCCGGCACCACGCCGAACACGGGAAGCACCCCCTCCGCCGGAACCGGAACGGGCCCCGTCGCGGCGGCCGGAGCCGCCACCCGTGCCCCCGCACCCACCCCCGGCGGCCGTTCCAAGCGCGTCCGCACCCGCCTCGTCGTCGGCGTCGCCCTCGTCGGCGTCATCGTCCTCGGCGCCGGCGCCCCCGCCGTCCTCACCGCCTCGACCGAGCTCAACGAGTCCCGGCGCCTGGTCACCCTCGCCGAGCTCGACCGGCAGGCCGTCACCCTGGCGCACTCCCTCGCCGACGAGCGCGACGAGGTCGTCGCCTTCGTCGCCGCGGGACGCGAGGAGCAGACCGGCCCCAAGAAGAACCGCCGGGTCCTCACCCCCGCCAAGTCGGCCCGCGTCGACCGGCAGATCGACGAGATCCGCCCCGCCGCCTCCGACGCGCTCCGCCGCCAGCTCGCCGGCGTCGCCTCCGTCCGCCGCGCCGCCGCCACCGGCAAGGGCACGGCCCTGGAGGCCCACAAGGCGTACAGCGACGTCATCGCCACCCTGCAGGCCCTCGCCGACGAGCTCGCCGAGCGCACCCCGCCGCGCGCCACCGACCCCGGCCTCACCGGCACCACCCGGGCCCCCGCCGACCTCGGCCGCGCCGTCGAACAGGCCTCCGCCACCCGGGGCCTGCTCCTCGCCGCGCTCGCCGTCCCGCAGCCGGAGCCCAGCGGCGAGCTCCACTACGACGCCACCACCGGCACCTACGTCGCCGACGAGCCCGAGGGCAAGGAGGAGGCCGAGCGCGCCCGCGACGCGCTCAGCGCCGCCGCCCAGCAGGCCCGGGTCCGCGAACTCGCCGCCCTCGGCGACTTCGACCGGTCCGCCGGCCCCGCCGCCCGCGACTCCCTCGCCGCGACCGTCACGGGGCCGGAGGTCAAGACCGCCGAGCTGGCCCTCGGCAGGCTCACCGACCAGCCCGCCCTCACCGAGGCCGAGACCCGCACCTCCCCGTCCGCCCTGGATGCCGCGCTCTCCGCCCGCATCGAGCAGATGCGCGGCGTCGAGTCCACCCTCGCCGCCAAGCGGGTGGAGCGGCTCACCGTCCTGCGCGACGACGACGTCACCGCCCTCGAACTCCGCCTGGCCCTGCTCGGCGGCTGTCTGCTCCTCGCCGTCGGCGTCTCCACCTACGTCGCCCGCAGCCTCACCCGGCCGCTCGCCGTGCTCCGCCTGGGCGCCGGCCGGCTCGCCGCCGCGCCGGACCCGGCCACCGAGGAATCCGTCCGCTTCACCGGCCGCAACGACGAGTTCGCCCAGGTCGTCCGCTCCCTCAACACCCTCCACGGCCAGCTCGCCGCCCTCGCCGCGCACACCGGCCGGCTCACCGGCGAGCGGGCCGGTCTGGTCGCCGCCAAGGAGACCGCCGAGGCCGAGCTCGCCGCCCAGCGCGCCGAGCTCCAGGGCCGGATCGCCGTCCTCACCGCCGACTTCGAGCGGCTCCGGAGCACCGTCCACCACACCTTCGTCAACCTCTCGCTGCGCAGCCTCGGCCTCGTCGACCGCCAGCTCGCGGTCATCGAGAAGCTGGAGGAGCGCGAGCAGGACCCGGACCGCCTCGCCACCCTCTTCAAGCTCGACCACATGGCGACCGTCATGCGCCGCCACAGCGAGAACCTGCTGGTCCTGGCCGGCCACGAGCACGTCCACGGCCACGCGGGCCCGGTCCCGCTGGTCGACGTGCTGCGCGCCGCCGTCAGCGAGATCGAGCGGTACGAGCGGGTCACCATCCAGTCGCTGCCGCCGCACGCCCAGCTCGCCGGCTTCGCCGCGGACGACCTGAGCCACCTCGTCGCCGAGCTCCTGGAGAACGCCACCGCGTTCTCCCCGCCGGACGCCGAGGTCCAGCTCTCCGGCTGGCTCCTGGAGACCGGCGAGGTCATGCTCTCCGTCCAGGACTCCGGCATAGGGATCCCCGAGCACAAGCGGGCCGACCTCAACGCCCGTCTCGCCGCCGCCGACCCGGAGGCCTTCGAGGGCGAGGGACTCGGCATGCGGGTCGTCGCCCTGCTCGCCGCCCGCCACAACGTCGGCGTCGAGCTGCGCGAGCAGCGCCCGGGCGGCACCGCCGCCGTCGTGGTGCTGCCGCTCCCGCTGCTGCCGACCGCGCCGCCGGCCGCCGTCACCGAGCCGGTCCTGCTCCCCGGCACCGGCACCGGCACCGGCCCGGTCCTCCACCTTCCCGGCTCCGAGGCCGAGGCCAACTCCAACGCCCTCCCGTCCCGCACCCGCGACCCGCTCGTGGAGGCGGCGGAGCGCGCCTTCCGCGCGTCGGAGGAGCAGGCGGAGCAGCCGGCCCCGGCCCCGGCCCCGGCACCGGCGCCGGAGGAGTCGTACGGCTTCGGGCCCGCCGCCGGCGCCGAGCCGGAACCGCACCCCGCGCCCCCCGTCGAGCCCGTCCACGAGCACCGGCCCGTGCCCGAGCAGCGGCCCCTTCACGAGCAGCCCGTGCCCGAGCCGGTCCAGGAACACCGGCCCGTCCACGAGCAGCCCGTCCAGGAACACCGGCCCCTTCACGAGCAGCCCGTCCAGGAGTCCGTCTCCGAGACCACGCTCCAGGTGCGGCTCCCCGACCCGCCGCCCGAGCCGGACAGTCACGAGCGGGCCGCTGAGGTGCCGGTCGCGGCCGTGCCGGAGCAGGCGGGGCCGGCCGACGAGGCACAGGTGCCGGGGCCGCGCCCCGCGCAGTGGGAGCGCGTGACCGACAAGGGCCTGCCGAAGCGGACCCCCCAGGTGGTCCGACCGTCCGCCGCGCCCGCCGCCCCCCGCACGGGCGCGGTCGACGCCGAGGCGCTCCGCCGCCGGCTGGGCGGCTTCCACAAGGGCGCCGTGGCCGGGCGCCGGGACGTCGAGGCGGAGATAGCCGCCGGGAGCACCACGCGCACAGAGGAGATGACGGGGGACACAGTCGAGGAGGCACGCAGTTGACCGCCACGGGAACGAGCACCACGAGTACGACCGCACCGACCGGCGCCACCGGGACGTACGGACCGAGCACGGAGGCCCGCAACCTGCAATGGCTGCTGGGCAACCTCGTGGAGGAGGTGCCGGGCGTCCGCTCGGTCGCCGTCGTCTCCTCCGACGGGCTCCTGCTGCTCTCCTCCGACCCCGAGGAGCGGCCCGGCGCCGGCGGTGACGGGCACGCCCGCCCCCGGGGCCCGCGCGGCTCCAGCGCCGACCTGGCCACCATCGTCTCCGGCATCGGCAGCCTGACCATCGGCGCCGCGCGCCTGATGGACGGCGGCGGCGTGAAGCAGACCATGGTCGCCATGGAGGAGGGCAGCGTCTTCGTCATGTCGATCAGCGACGGCTCGCTGCTCGGCGTGCACGCGGAGCCCGACTGCGACATGAGCGTCGTCGCCTACCACATGGCGCTCTTCGTGGGCCGGGCCGGACACGTCCTCACCCCCGAAGTCCGCAGCGAGCTGCGCAAGTCGATGGAGAGCTACCGGTGACCTCGCTGACCGCCGCCGGCCACCGGCTGCCGGTACGGGGCGAAGGACGGCGTCCCGCGCGCGTGCGCCCCTACTCGCTGACCGGCGGCCGCACCCGCTTCGGGCACGTGCTGCTCGTCGAGACCTTCGTGGCCGCCCTGGAGGCGCCGCTCGCCCGCAAGGTCCTCACCGACGGCGGCCCCGGCGCCCGCGGGCTCATGCCCGAGATGCGCGCCATCGTCGAGATATGCCGCCGGATGCGGACGGTGGCGGAGATCTCGGCCCTCCTCAAGATGCCGTTGGGTGTCGTCCGGGTGCTGCTCAGCGACCTGGCCGACCAGGGAAAGATCCGTGTGTACGGGACCGGTCACGCCACCGGCCAGCCCGACCGCGCGCTCCTCGAAAGGGTGCTGAGTGGACTCCGCCGTCTCTGAAGCCACCGCCGTCGACACCGCCGTCGACACCCCCGCCTCCCCGGCGGAGACGGTCCCCGCCGTCTCCCCGGCGGAGGCCGTCCTCACCGCCGCCATCCCCGCCCAGCCCGGGCCCGCCGGGGAACCCGATCCCGAGGACGGCGCCCAGGACTGGCAGCTCGACCACTCCCGCGCCCCGATCGCCACGAAGATCGTGGTCGCGGGCGGCTTCGGCGTCGGCAAGACCACCTTCGTCCGCGCGGTCTCGGAGATCACCCCGCTCCAGACCGAGGCGCTGATGACCCGGGCCAGTGAGGAGACCGACGACCTCACCGCGACCCCGGACAAGCTCACCACCACCGTGGCGATGGACTTCGGCCGGATCACCCTCGACAACGACCTGGTCCTGTACGTCTTCGGCACGCCGGGACAGCAGCGCTTCTGGTTCATGTGGGACGACCTGGTGCGCGGCGCGATCGGGGCGATCGTGCTCGCCGACACCCGTCGGCTCACCGACTGCTTCCCGGCGCTCGACTACTTCGAGAGCTGCGGCCTGCCGTACGTCGTCGCGGTCAACCACTTCGAGGGCACCGAGCGGTTCGAGCCGGAGGACGTCAGGGAGGCCCTGACGATCACCGCCGAGGTCCCTGTGGTGATCATGGACGCGCGCAAGCGCTACAGCGTCGTCGAGACGCTGCTCGCCATGGTCGAGCACGCGCTCTCCGCCACGCCCGAATAAACCGCCCCCGCCTTCGCACCCGTCTTCGCCAGGAGCACCACCCATGCGGAAGATACTCATAGTCGGCGCCGGACAGTCCGGTCTCCAGCTCGCCCTCGGCCTCCAGTCCCAGGGGTACGAGGTCACCCTGATGTCGAACCGGACGGCGGACGAGATCCGCTCCGGCCGCGTCATGTCCACCCAGTGCATGTTCGACACCGCGCTCCGGCACGAGCGCGACCTCGGCCTCGACTTCTGGGCGTCCCAGGCCCCGAGGATCCAGGGCCTCGGCGTCTCCGTCGCCGGGCCCGACTCGGCCCGCGTCATCGACTGGGTCGGCAGGCTCGACGGCTACGCCCAGTCCGTCGACCAGCGCGTGAAGATGGCCGGCTGGCTGGAGACCTTCGCCCAGCGCGGCGGACAGCTCGTCATCCACGGCGCGGCCGTCGGCGACCTCGACTTCTTCGCCCGCCGCTACGACCTGGTGCTCATCGCCGCCGGCAAGGGCGAGCTGGTCTCCATGTTCGGCCGGGACGCCGACCGCTCCCCGCACAGCGAGCCGCAGCGCGCGCTCGCCGTCGCGTACGTGCACGGGCTCGGCCCGCGCCCCGAGCACCCCGAGTTCGACGCGGTCCGCTGCAACCTCGTCCCCGGTGTCGGCGAGCTCTTCGTCATGCCGACGCTCACCACCGGCGGCCGCGCCGACATCCTCTTCTGGGAGGGCGTCCCCGGCGGCCCGCTCGACGTCTTCCAGGGCGTCAAGGACCCCTCCGAGCACCTGGCGCTCACGCTGGAGCTGATGGAGAGGTTCACGCCCTGGGAGTACGCCCGCGCCACCAAGGTCGAACTGACCGACGCCGGCGGCACCCTGGCGGGCCGTTACGCCCCCACCGTCCGCAACCCCGTCGGCCACCTCCCCGGCGGCGGCCTCGTCCTGGGCGTCGCGGACGTCGTGGTCGCCAACGACCCGATCACCGGCCAGGGCTCCAACTCCGCCTCCAAGTGCGCCGCGGCCTACCTCTCCGCGATCGTCGAGCACGGCGACAAGCCCTTCGACGAGGAGTGGATGCGGTCCGCCTTCGACCGCTACTGGCGGATCGCCGAGCCGGTCACCAAGTGGACCAACGCGATGCTGGCGCCGCCGCCGGAGCACGTCCTCCAGCTGATCGGCGCGGCCGGCGAGCTCCAGCCGATCGCCGACCGCTTCGCCAACGGCTTCGACGACCCGGCCGACTTCGAGAACTTCTTCTTCGACCCGGAGAAGGCCTCCGGCTACCTGGCCTCGGTCGCCTCCGGCGCCTGACCCTCCCGGTCGTACCCCTCGTCCGAACCCTCCCGGGCGCCCTCGGGGAGGACGGGCGGGGCGTACGACTCCAGGGGCGTGCCGCCCGGGTCCGGGCGCACGGCCCCGAGCAGCGGGTTCGAGGCGACGGGGGAGACCTTCACCCGGGCGCCGGGGCGAGGGGCCTGTACGACCAGGCCCTCGCCCAGATAGAGCGCCACGTGGGTGGCGCCCGGGAAGTACACCACCAGGTCCCCAGGCCGCAGCCGGTCCAGCGGCACCCGGGGCAGCCGCGCCCACTGCTCCTGGCTGGTGCGCGGGATCTCCCGGCCGGCCGCAGCCCAGGCCCGCTGCGTGAGCCCCGAGCAGTCGTACGCCTCCGGACCCTCGGCCCCCCACTCGTACGGCTTCCCGAGCTGCCCGACCGCGAAGCGCAGCGCCTCCGACCCCGCCTCGGACGGGGTGCGGGTGAGGTCGAGGACGCCGGAGTCGAGGAGCTCGCGCTGGGCGCCGGCCGTCTGCTCGCGCTCCAGCTCGGTGAGGCGCGCCAGCTGCCCGGGCGAGAGCGAGGCGAGCAGTGCCTCGACCTCCGCGAGCTTCTTCCGCACCTCGTCGCGCCGGGCCCGCTGTCGCGCGGCGAGGGTCCGCTGCCGGTCGAGCGCGGTCCGGGAGGCGCCGGCCAGGTCGGCGGCGCGGCGTTCGGCGGCCAGGAGGCGGGGGACGGCGGAGGCCCGCTCGCGGGCCGTCCGGTCCAGCAGATGCCGTGCGTCGAGCGCCGACTGGGGGTCGGGGGCGAAGAGCAGTCGCAGCGGCGCGGCGTACGAGGTCCGTCCCTGGTACTGCTCGCGGGCGAGCCGTCCCGCCTCCGCCCGCCCCCGGGCGAGGGCGGCCCGGGCGCTCTCCAGTCCGGCGGCGACCCTTCGCCCCTCGGCCTGCTGGACCCTCAGCCGCTCCTCGGCGGCGTTGAACCGCTCGGTGGCCTCCTCGGCCTGCCGGTAGAGCGTGCGCAGCCGCGCGAGCAGCGCGGCCACGGAGTCACCGCCGGAGGGGGGCAGGGCGGCGGCGTCGTCGGCGTAGGGGCCGGGCTCAGGGCCGGGGCCGGTGTCGGTGTCGGCGCCAGGGTCGGCGTCCGGGATCTCGGGGAGGGTGGTGTCCTGCGGGACGGTGTCCTCCTGGAGGGTGTCCGGGCGAGCGGCGTCCGGGTCCACCGGCCCCACCGGTTCCGCCGTCGGGTCCGCCCAGGCGATCGGGGCGGAGCCGACGGCGGTGCCCGCCGGGGGTTCGGGTGGCGCCGGCGCGGCCGCGGCCGTGCCGGTCAGTGCCGTCAGCGCGGCCAGGGCTCCCGTACAGACCGTGCGCAGCAGCCTTCGCGACACGTCACCACCACCTCCAGAGCGGGCTCCGGAGGCATCATGGCGCGGGCGTTCATCCGATTACCGTACGGATCGGGGCGCGCCCCCGTCTGTCACCCGTTCGGCTCCCCGTCGGGCCTCGGGGACGGCTCCCCGTCGGGCCTCGGGGACGGCTTCGACCACGGCCACTTCAGCTCGCGCCGCTCGCGGCCCTCGGGGGCGTACGCGTAGACCCAGCCGCGCTGGAGCCCGAGCCGCCGGGTGTGGCCCGCGGGCTCGCGCCGGTACGCGTAGAGCATGGGCGGCCGGCCGTCGTGGGCCGGGACCGGCACCTCGTACCACTTCGGCGGGTGGCCGGTCGCGCCGAGCAGGATGGGCAGCACCCGCCCGTCGAGGGGGCCGCCGCGGAAGGGGGTGTTCTCGCTTCTCACCCCACCAGTCTCTCCCGGCCGCTCCCGCCGCGGGGGCTCACAGCAGGTGCGCCGCCTCGCCGACGAGGGGCGCCAGCCGGCGGACCAGGCCGGCGACCGGCCCGTCGGGACGCTCCTGGGCGAGCAGCCGCCGGACGACCGAGGCGGTCTCCGGGTCGCTCGCGGAGCCGGCCGCCAGGAGGGCGACCAGTTGGTCGACCAGCCAGTCGCGCAGCTCGCCGGCGGCCGGCCGCTTGCCGTCGTCGAGCCAGATGAGGGAGGCCGCCTCGACCGCCGCGATCCAGGCGCGGACCAGCATCCCCAGCCGCGGGCCCGGCCGCTCCGCGCCCAGGTGCAGGAAGATCTGCCCGGCCGCGGCCCGCCGCACCTCGTCCACGATCGACGTGGTGTCGGAGGTCTCGACGACGCTGCCGCCGCGCAGCAGCGCGCTGAAGCCGGCGTCGTGACCGTCCACGAAGGCGAGGTACCGGTCGAGGACCCGGCCGAGCCGCTCGGTGGGCGGCCCGTCCTCGGGTTCGGCGAAGCAGCGGTTCAGCGCCTCGGCGGAGGAGCGCAGCGCGGCCTCGTACAGCTGCTGCTTGCCGCCGGGGAAGTAGCGGTAGACCAGCGGCCGCGAGACCCCGGCCGCCTCGGCGACGTCGTCGAGCGACACGTCCTCGGGGGCCCGGTGCGCGAAGAGCCCCAGCGCGGCCTCCAGGAGCTGGCCGCGCCGCTCCTCGACGCTGAGCCGGCGGTACGCGGGGGAGGCGGCGCTCGTCATGTCCGCAGCGTAACCCCGGTACGCCCGCCTCCGGACCCCCGTCCCCCGCGGCCGCCGGGCGTGCTCAGGCCAGCAGTCCCGAGGACCGCCAGAGCCGCCGGCCGGGGCCGCGCAGCACGCCGATGTCGTCGAGGAAGTCCGTCAGGCGCCTGGCGCCGGACCGCATGACCTCCCTGCGGTGGCCGCTCGCCCGGACCTCGGCGACCGCCTGCCGCCGGTCCAGGCCCACCGCGTCGTACACCGCGGGGTTGACGAAGCAGGTGGAGAAGACGCGGGCGGCCTCGCCGCAGCTGAGCCGGGTGAACTCCTGCTCCCAGCGCGGCGCCGTCACCATCTGGCGGCGCAGCTCCTCGCGGGCGTACCGGACGTGCCGGGCCTCCTCCACCACGTGGATCCGGGTCACTCCGCGCACCAGCGGCTGGACCCGCTCGTCCGGGAAGGTCAGCCGCTGCATCCAGTCCAGGATCTCCTCGCCGAGGAGGGTGGCGGCGAAGGAGCCGGGGGTGGTGGAGACGGTCTTCAGCACGCGGCCGAGGTTGTGGTAGATCCGCGGCACCGGGTACTCCCCGGTCCCGCTCTTGCGGATCAGCCGGGCGAACATCATGGAGTGCCGGCACTCGTCCGCGATCTCGGTGAGCGCGTACCCCACGTGGTGGCTGGTCAGCGGCTTGTCGTAGACGTGCCGGACGAGCAGCTGCATCAGGATGACCTCGAACCAGATGCCCAGCGAGGCGAGCGAGGCGGCCTCGTGGCGGGAGAGGTCCATCCGCTGCTCCTCGGACATCCGCCGCCACAGCGGGGTGTCGTAGAGGGAGACCAGCTCCGGCGGCCAGTACCACCTGGCGGCCTCGAAGGGCGCGTCCCAGTCGAGTTCGGCGTCGGGGTCGTGGGAGTGCTTGCGGGAGGACTCCAGGAGTCGTTCGGCGAGCCGCTCGCGGTCGCGGAGCGGTCCGAGCGCGTCCCGCAGCTGGGTGAAGTCGGGCTCGGTGAAGGGACTCATGGCGCGGGACACCTCGCTGGCGTCGAACTCGGGGTTACCGTCGGTCACTTGCTATCAGACTGCCCGTCAGCAAGCCCGTCAATCCCTTGCGCGCGACTTGTTGACGCTTCGTACAGCAACGTGTGAGCCTGCTGGCGGCGGCAGGACGCCGGTGCCCGAAGGAGTGGTCGATGTCGACGCACGAGCTCTACGTGAACCCCCCGTCCGGACCCGGCCGGGAGATCCCGGCGACCGGCGAGGCCCGTTTCTCCTGGGAGTACGACATGGCCGACGCCGGCCGTGAGCGGCTCCTCGCCCTCTACCAGAAGGGCAAGGACAAGCAGTGGGACGGCGCCCGCCGTATCGACTGGGACCTGGAGGTCGACCCCTACGACCCGCTCGGCACCCCCGACGAGGCGCTCGCCCTCCACGGCACCCGCCACTGGGCCAAGCTCACCGAGAAGGACAAGGGCGAGCTGCGCCGCCACTACGCCTCCTGGAACTTCAGCCAGTTCCTCCACGGCGAGCAGGGCGCCATGGTCTGCGCCGCCCGGATCGTCGAGTCCGCGCCCGACCTCGACGCGAAGTTCTACTCCGCGACCCAGACCATGGACGAGGCCCGGCACGCCGAGATCTACGGCCGCTTCCTCCACGACAAGATCGGGATGCTCTACCCGATCAACGACGACCTCCAGACCCTCCTCGACGACACCCTCCGCGACTCCCGCTGGGACATGCCCTACCTCGGCATGCAGGTGCTCATCGAGGGCCTGGCCCTCGCCGCCTTCGGCATGATCCGCGACACCACCGACAAGCCGCTGCCGAAGCAGATCCTGGCGTACGTCATGCAGGACGAGGCCCGCCACGTCGCCTTCGGGCGGATGGCCCTGCGCGACCACTACAAGCAGCTCACCGAGGCCGAACTGCGCGAGCGCGAGGAGTTCGTCATCGAGGGCTGCTACCTGATGCGCGACCGGCTGCGCGGCGTCGAGGTCCTGGAGAACTTCGGCATCCCGAGGAAGGAGGCGGAGGAGTTCAGCGAGCGGAACGACTTCCTGCACCTCTTCCGGAAGCTGCTCTTCAGCCGGATCGTGCCCTGCGTCAAGGACATCGGCCTCTGGGGCGAACGCCTCCAGAAGGCCTACCTCGACATGGGCGTCTTCGACCTCGGCGACTCCAACCTCGACCTCCTCATGACCCAGGACGAGGAGATCGCGGAACGGCTCGACGAGGAACGCTTCGCGACGGAGGAGCGGGAGCGCGTCGCGGAGGTCGCCGAGGCGATCGCGGACGGCGCGTCGGAGTAGCGGCCGGAGCCGCCCGGGCTCAGCCCGTGCCGGGCGCCCGGTCGCCGGCGCCCGGGGCGCCGCGCGGACGGGCCGGGGGAGCCGTGGCCGGGGGCCGCCGGTCCCCCGCGCGCGGCGGTGCGGCCGGGGTGGTGGCCGGACGGGCCCCCGGGGCGCCGCGCGGGCGGACCGCCGGTGCCGGCTCCGCGCCCCGGGCGCCCCGCGCCCCGGGGGCGCCGCGGGACTCCGCATCGAGGCGCAGGGCCTCGCGCATCACGTCACGGGCGATCGGTGCCGCGCTGCCGCCGCCGCTGATGTCGGTGCGGGCCGCCTCCGCGTCCTCGACGACCACCGCGACCGCGACCGCGGGGCGGCCGGAGTCCTCGGCCTGGGCCCAGGCGATGAACCAGGCGTACGGGGTGCCCGTGTTGCCGAAGCCGTGCTGCGCGGTGCCCGTCTTGCCGCCGACCCGGGCGCCGGGGATCGCCGCGTTGGTCCCCGTGCCCTCCTCGACCGCCCGCACCATCAGCCGCTGGAGCTGTAGGGCGGTCGAGGGGCTCATCGCCTGCCGGTAGGGGCGGCGCGGGGTGCGGTCCACGGTCGTCCCGCCGGAGGTGGTCGTCCGGTCGACCAGGTACGGCTGCGCGATCTCCCCGGTGTTGGCGACGGCGGCCGCCACCATCGCCATCTGGAGCGGGGTCGCCGTCGTGTCGAACTGCCCGATCGACGACAGCGCCAGCTGGTCCGGGCTCATTGCGCGGTCGAAGTTGGACTTCGCCACCCAGGACGGCACCCGCAGCGTCGTGTCGTCGAAGCCGAACCGTTCCGCCGTGTCGACCATGTCCTCCAGGCCGACGTCCACCCCGAGCCCGGCCATCACCGTGTTGCAGGACCACTGGAGCGCGTACGCGAGCGAGGCGTCCTCGCAGCCCCGGGCCTCGTTCGGCAGCACCTGCCGGGTGCCGGGCAGCACGAAGGGGTCGGGGGTGTCCGTCGGCGCGTCCACGTCCCGTACGACGCCCGAGTCCAGCGCCGCCGCGGCCGTCACGATCTTGAAGGTGGAGCCGGGCGGGTAGCTCTGCCGCAGTGCCCGGTTGAGCATCGGCTGGTTGGGCGAGGTGGTCAGCCGGGTCCAGGCGTCCTTCACGTCCGCGCCGTTGCCGGAGAGCACCCCGGGCTCGTACGAGGGGGAGGAGACCAGCGCCAGGATCCGGCCGCTCGACGGTTCGAGCGCGACGACCGCGCCGCGCTTCCCGTCGAGCCCCCGGTAGGCCGTCTCCTGCAGGGAGGCGCGGATCGTGGTCACCACGTCGCCGCCGGGGGAGCGGCCCCGGGTGAGGTCGTTCCACAGCGGCAGCGGCGCCAGCACCGGGTCGGTGCCGGAGAGCAGCGCGTCCTCGGCGTGTTCGAGCATCGTGGTGCCGTACGTCTGGGAGGCGTAGCCGGTCACCGGGGCGTACAGCGGGCCCCGGCGGTAGGTCCGTTCCCAGCGCAGCTGCTGCCCGCTGTCCCGGGAGCCGGTCACCGGCTTGCCGTCGACGACGATCTCGCCGCGCGGCTCGGCCCAGCGGGCGATCGCGGCCCGCCGGTTGGCCGGATTCGCGTCCAGCTCGTCGGCCTCCACCAGCATCACCCGGGCGGCGTTGACCAGCAGCGCGACGAGCAGGACCAGGCAGAGCGCGGCGGCCCGCCGGATGTACCGGATCACCGGCCCGCCTCCACCCGCGCCGGCTCGCCCGTGTCCGCGGCCTCCGGCTGCGGCGCCCGCGCCGAGTCGCTGACCCGCACCAGGAGCGCGACGATCACCCAGTTGGTCACCACGGAGGAACCGCCCTGCGCCAGGAACGGCATGGCCATGCCCGTCAGCGGGATCAGCCCCATCACCCCGCCCGCGATGACGAAGACCTGGAACGCCACGATCGACGCGAGCCCGACCGCGAGCAGCCGCCCGAAGGGGTCCCGCAGCGAGAGCCCGGCGCGGTAGCCGCGCGCCACGAAGAGCGCGTACAGCAGGAAGAGCGCGGTGAGCCCGACGAAGCCCAGCTCCTCGCCGGCCGTCGCCAGGATGAAGTCCGACTTGGTGGCGAAGCCGATGAGGACCGAGTGCCCGAGCCCGAGGCCGGTGCCGAGCATCCCGCCGGCGGCGAAGGCGAAGAGCGACTGGGCGAGCTGCCCGGGCCCGTCGCCCGCCCGGATGGAGGCGTACGGATCCAGCCAGTCCTGCACCCGGCTGTGCACATGCGGCTCCACCGAGCCGATGAGGAAGGCCCCGGCGGCGGCGAGCAGCAGCCCGATGGCGATCCAGCCGGTGCGGCCGGTCGCCACGTACAGCATGATCACGAAGAGGCCGAAGAAGAGCAGCGAGGTGCCGAGGTCCCGCTCCAGGACGAGGACGCCGACGCTCAGCAGCCAGATCGCCACGATCGGACCGAGTACCCGCCAGGTCGGGAACTGGAACCTCCAGATCCGGCGGCCCGCGTACGCCAGCGCGCTGAGGTTGGCGGAGAGGTACGCGGCGAAGAAGACCGCGAGCAGGATCTTCGCGAACTCCCCCGGCTGGAAGGAAAGCCCGCCGATCCGGATCCAGATCCTGGCGCCGTTCACCGCCGGGAAGAAGATCGGCAGGATCATCAGGGCGAGCGCGGCGGCCACGGAGACGTACGCGTAGCCCTGGAGCGCGCGGTGGTCGCGCAGCACGAGCACGACCACGATGAAGAGCGCGACGCCGAGCGTCGACCAGACCAGCTGGGTGGTCGCCGCCTGGTCGCGGGGGGTCTCCAGGTCGAGCCGGTAGATCAGCACCAGACCGAGCCCGTTGAGCAGCACGGCGATCGGCAGCAGGAGGGGGTCCGCGTACGGCGCCCGGAACCGTACGGCGAGGTGCGCGAGGAGCGCGAGGAGGCCGAGGCCCGCGCCGTACCGCGCCGCGTCCGGCGGCACGGCCCCGTCGTGGGCGAGGCCCACCTCGGCGTAGCCGCAGACGGAGATCAGGACGGCGCCCAGGAGCAGGACCAGTTCCACCCCGCGCCGCTTCGGGACCCGGACGCCGGGCGGCGGCGCGTCCGGGGGCGCGTCCGTGCTCCGAGGTGCGGTCATGCTCGGCAACGTAGCAAGCCGTATGCCGTATGTCCCTTTTGTGTGACGGTGTGCCGTGGGTGTGCTTTGGGTCCGCGGCAGGTGTGTCGTGGGTGTGTCGTGGGTCCGCGGCAGGCGTGTCGGGGGTGTGCGGGGGAGGTGTGCCGGGGGTGCGCGGGGAGGCGTGCCGGGGGTCCGCGAGGGAGGTGGTCCCTTCCTCCGGGGTCTTCTCTCACCCCTCCGGGACGTCGTCCTCGAACCGCACGTACTCCGGCAGCCGGACCCGCGCCTCGGCCCCTTCGCCCCCCGGCGCGCGGCCGAACTCCAGCTCGGCGCCGACCACCTCCGCCTGCCCCACCGCGATCGTCAGGCCCAGTCCGTGCCCCTTGCCGCCGCTCTCGGTGCGGAAGCGCTGCGGGCCGGAGGCCAGGAGGTACTCCGGATAGCCCGGCCCGTGGTCCCGTACCGCCACCGTCGCCCCGTCCACCGTCACCACCACCGGCGGCCGGCCGTGCCGGTGGGCGTTGGCGACCAGATTGCCGAGGACCCGTTCGAGGCGCCGCCGGTCCGTCTCCACCGTCGCGGCCCGCGCGATCCGCACCTCCGTCTCCGTGCCCGAGGCGCGCACCACCCGCTCGACGAGCGGCCCGAGTTCGTGCACGGCCAGGTCGACGGTCTCGTTGCGGGCGTCGAGCCGGGAGATCTCCAGGAGGTCCTCGGTCAGCCCGCGCATCGCCCGCACCCGGTCCCGTACGAGCTCCGCAGGCCGCCCCTCCGGCAGCAGTTCGGCGGCGGCCGACAGGCCCGTCAGCGGGGTGCGCAGCTCATGGGCCACGTCCGCCGTGAACCGCTGCTCGTTCTGGAGCTTGCGCTGGAGCGAGGAGGCCATCGTGTCGAGGGCCCCGGAGACCGTCGCCACCTCGTCCTGCGGCCGCCGGGGGTCCTTCGTCCGGGGGTCGTCCACCCGGGCGTCCAGATCGCCCGCGGTGATCCGGCGGGCCACCTGCGCGGTGGCGTGGAGCCGCCGGGTGACCCGGGTGACGGCCACGACGCCGACGGCCAGGGTCGCCGCGATCGCCAGGATCGAGGAGCCGACGATCGACCGGTCGAGGGCGTCGATCGTCCCCGCGCCCACGCTGTGGTCGACGCGGACGGCGAGGGCGTGCCCGTCCGCCGGGCCCGCCGCCCACATGGTCGGCCGGCCCTCGTGGTCGGCGGTCATCGTGCCGCGCTCGCCCCGCGCGGTCAGCCGCCGCAGCCGCTCCGGCAGCCCGTCCGGGTCGAGCCCGGCGAACGGCGGCAGCGGCTCGCCCGCCTCGTACGACCGGGTGACCTCGGCGAGCCGGGACAGCGCCTTCTCCCGGGCGTCCCGCACGGTCTGCCCGGTCACGGAGACGTGCACCAGCGTGCCGAGCAGGGCGGCCAGCGCGCAGCACATCACGGCGATGAAGACGGCGGCCTTCCAGGTGAGCGTCGCGGTCCAGGCGGGCGCGCGGGGGCGGCGGGGCCGCGCGGCCCGGCTGGTCCATCGGGTCCATCGGGTCCATCGGGTCCGGCGGGTCCGGCGCGGGGTCACGGCGTCGGCTCCGGGCGGAGGGTGGGCGTGCGGGCGGCGGCGGCCCAGGGGGAGGCCGCCCGGGGCGCGGTGCCGGGTCCGGTGCGCGGGTCGGTGCCGGGTTCCGTGCGCGGGTCGATGCCGGGTTCCGTGCGCGGGGAGGCCGTGCGCGGGGAGGCCGTGCGGGGCGAACCCGGCGGGGCCCCTCGTACCGGCACGATCTCGTCCCGGGCCGGCAGCATGCTGTGCTGGCGCTCGTCCCACGACCAGGCGGTGCGGTACTCGTACCCGGGGATCCCCGCGGAGGCCGCCCGCACGATCAGGTCCCGCCCGGCCAGCTCCACGGTGACCACCTGGTCGACGGTGGACATGATCCGGGTGAGACCGCCCCCCTCGGCGAGGTACACCCGGACGGCGACCTGCTGCTCGGGCATCCGGATCCCGACGATCAGCTCGTCCCGGCCGTTCCCCGTGAGGTCCCGGTAGTACGGCGAGAGCACCGGGCACCTCGCCGGCGCGGTGTCGCAGGCGAGCACCGCCCGCGAGGTCTCCTCGTACAGCCCGTCGCCCCCGGTGTACGTGTCGGGGTGCGCGGCCACCTCGGCGCGCACCACCGCGACCGGGTCCACGGTCCGCACGTCCGCGCCCCGCACGGCGATCCCCGGCACCCGCTCGGTGTCGGTCTCGCCGTAGTCGACCGGAGGGTCCGAGGCGGGCGGCAGCTCGGGCCAGAGCCGTACGGGCCCCACCGCCGTCTCCGCCGGCCCGTCGCTCTTGAGCCCGCCCTCGCCGGCGCACCCGGCGAGCAGCGGGAGCGCGCCCAGCGCGAGGGTCGCGGCGAGCCGGACGGTACGGGGTCTCACACTGCTCCTCGGATCGTGACCGTTCCTGGTCGGAACGATAGGCAGTGTCCCCTATTGTTCAATTGTCGTCATTGTCATCCCGGCCTGAGTCGGGTGGCCGGCCCCGGTGGCAGGCCACCGGCGGCCGGCCACCGGGGCCGACCGGGCGGAACCCCGGGGTCGCCACCGCCCCGGAGGCCCCGGGCGGAATCCCAGGGCGCCACCGCCCCGGAGATCCCGGGCGGAACCCAGGTCAGGTCTCCAGCGTCCCGGAGGCCCGGGCGGAAACCCAGGTCGCTACCGTCCCTGGAGGCCCCGCAGCTCCATCCGGGCCAGTGCCGCCCGGCACAGCGTCAGGAGCTTCTCGTCCTGGTGGACGTCGTGGCTGCCGGAGGCGCCTTCGCGCGCGTTGTGCCGGCGGCGCCGGGTCAGTTCCGTGAGGATCGGCAGCTGCGCCGCCGAGGCGGCCGGGCCCATCTCGGCGAAGCACTCGGCGATGTCCACGCGCGCGTGCCGGTTCTCCTCCCAGGCCGCGAGCAGCACCGGCAGCGTCCGCTCCGTCTCCCCGGACACCCGCCACAGGGCCGCCGCGCACCGCACCCGCTCCCACAGGTCCCGGGACGTCAGCCCGGGCCGCAGCGCCCGCGCCGCCCCGGCCGCCGCCGGGCCGATCGCGCCCAGGGCCTGGGCCGCCGCGCACCGGTCGGCACCCGACGAGCCGGGCCGCAGCCACCGCACCAGGGCCGGGACCACGGCGTCCGCGTCGCCCTCGACCGCCCACAGGGCGCGTGCCGCCGTCGTCGCGACGGCCGACGTGTCGGAGTCGAGCAGCTCCCGCAGCTCCGGTACGGCCTCCCGGGCGGCGGGCCCGAACGCGCCGAGGGTCCGCGCCACCGCCTCCCGCACCCACTCCCGCCGGTACTCCGGTGCCCCGCGCAGGAGCCGCAGCACCTCGGGCAGCGCCTGGCCGCCGCGCACCGCCGCCAGCGCGTACAGCAGCGGGGAAGCCCGGTCGTACAGGTCCTCGTCCAGCTCCACCGCCGCCAACCGCCGCCGCAGCAGCGGCGCGAGCCCCACCGCGGCCGGGCCGAGCCCGTCGACCGCGTACAGCAGCTCGCGCCGCACCTCGCCCGGTCCTTCGAGCGCCCGCGCGAGCAGCGGCACCGCCCGGGAATCACCGCTCCGCGCCAGCGCGAGCAACGCGCCGTCCCGCCCGGTCCGGCCCGTCAGCTGCCCCAGCCCGCCGCCGACGGCGGGCGCACTGCCGGACACACCGGTCCCGCCGGACACACCAGCCCCGCCGGACACGCCGGCTCTGCCAAAGCCGCCGGGTCTGCCGGGACCGCCCGGCCCGCCCGACCCCCCGGTGAGCACGGCCGCGAGCGCGTCGGCCGCCGGGGCGCCCAGCTCGAAGAGGCGCTCCAGGAAGGAGGTGGCGGCGTCCCGCAGCCGGGCGTCCGGATCGTCCAGCTGGGCTCCGACGAGCGCCACGACCTCCTCGTACCGTCCCCGCCAGAGCCGTATCAGCCCCCCGCACAGCCAGATCGCGTCGGACCGCTGCCCCGGGTCGGGACTGCGCAGCTGCGCGAGGATCAGCGCGATCCGGTCGTCCACCCGGTCGTCCAGAGCCCCGTGCAGGGTGCGCAGCAGCTCCTCCGTCCACGGTGTCCGCCGGCCCGCCACATGGTCTTCGAGCAGCTCCCGCACCTGCCCCACCAGCGTCACCGGCATCCGGGCGGGCCCCGGTTCGCCGCCCCCGTCCTCCGGCTCCGGCCGCGGCGCCGTCCGGATCTCCTCCAGGAGCTCCGTCACCCACCGCACGATGTCCTCCGGGATCCGCCCCGGCGCGCAGCGCGCGAGCTGCGCCAGCGCCGCGAGCCGCAGCCCCGGGTCCTGCGCCGCCCGCGCCAGCCAGCCCAGCCAGTCGACGGTCTCCGCGCGCAGCGAGGCGTGCCGCAGCGCGATCCGCCCCACCGCCGCGACCAGCGCCAGCCGCACCTCCGTGTCGGGCTCCACGGTCAGCCGCTCCCGCAACAGGGTCAGCACGAGCGCGGGCTCCGGGTGCAGCGACGCCAGCGCCACCGGTGCGGCCAGCCGCACCTCGGGGTCGGTTCCGTCGAGCAGGCCCAGGAAGACGTCGGCGCCGGCGGCGACTGCCGCGGCCGCCATGGCGAAGTTCGCGGCCGGGACGAACTCGGCGTCGTCCGGCCCCGGTCCGGCCGGCCCGTCCAGGTCGTCGTCCTCGTCGTCCAGCTCGATCCCGCCGATGCTGGTGAGCAGTTCGACGATGCCGCCGCGGTCCTGGACGGCGGGGTCGGCGACGAGTTCCAGGAGGAAGGGGATGCAGGCGAGGGTGGAGTCGTAGACGTCGCCCTGGTGGTGGACCGCGCCGTACATGCCGTCGAGGGCGGTCTCCCGTTCGGCGGGATCGGGCGAGGCGAGACCACGCAGCAGTGCCGGCACGTCGTCCGCGGGGCCGTACGCGTGCCCCAACGAGGCCCAGTCGACCTCCTCGATCCCCGTCAACATGGCCAGGCCGCCTTCCCCGTGAGCGCTTACCAGGCAGCAAGTGTGCACCAACGGAGGGACATCGACGCCGAACGGGCGTCACGCACCGTGCCAACGGCTCACGTTGCGCTCGGTTTGCGCCATGTACGGCCCGTGGTCCGGTCGTTGCGGACGGTATGGGCCGGGGTCGCGACCGTGGGGCGGTACGCGCGCGTGGGGCCCGTTCCACGGGACGCGGAACGGGCGGACGGTCACGTTCCCTCCCCCCGGAACCGCGCGAACGCGGGCGTCCCGTGCCGCACGGCGACCCGCCGCGGCTCCACCGTCGGCGGCCGCGCGATCCGCGGCACCGGACCGTGCTCGGGGTCGGTGTCCGCCGTCCCCCCCGCCGTCACCCCCCCGCCGTCACCCCGCCGCCCGTCCCGGCCATCCGGGCGCCGACCTCCCGCGCCTGTGCCGGGGTGAGCCGGGGTGAGCCGGGGTGAGCCGGAGGGTGGTCGTCAGGGTCCGCCCGTCCGGGAGCCGCACGAGGAGCGCCCGGGGCCGGTCGGCCGGCCCGACGAGCCCGATCGGCTCCGCGTCCACCGTCTCGGCGTGCCGGACCTTCCGCCAGGACCAGGTGGAGCCGGAGCGGTACGGCGAGCCCAGCGCCTTGGCGACGATCCCCTCCACGCCCGAGGCCCCCACGCCCGGGGCCCCACGCCCCGGAACCAGGCCCGGGCGGTCTCCTCGTCCTGGGTGGCCGGCACCCGCTGGAGCGGCGGGCCCGTCTCGCTCGGCGCCGTGCCGAGCAGCCGCCGGCGGTCGCGCGGCGGCAGCGCCCGGACGTCCCGGCCGGGTACGGCGCGCAGGTCGAAGGCGATGTACGGGACCGGGCCCCCGCCCCGTACCCGGTCGGCGTGCGGGCGCAGCAGGTCGGTGAAGCCGATCCGTCCCTCGCGGTAGGCGCACGGCCCGCCGTCCAGCACGATCCCGGCCGGCAGCCGCCCGGCCGGCGCCGCGGCGATGTCCGGGAACCCGGGGGAGAGGTCGCGCCGGGACCGCGACGGGAGCACCACCCGCCCGCCCTCCAGGACGAAGGCGAGCGCCCGGAACCCGTCGAACTCGCGGGAGTAAGGGAGTTCGCGCGGCGGCGGCGCTTGCGGGGGATCCCGTCCGCCACCCGCGGCCGCATGATCTCCACGGGCGGCGCGAACGCCACCCCGGTCCCGCCGCCGCCCCGGCGCTCACGGCACCTCCCCCGCCCTCCCGGAGTCGAACAGGGGCCCGAGCAGCTCCCCGTACCGCTCCAGACGTGGCGCGATGTCGCCCCTCGGGAAGGCGGGGGCGACGCACGCCTCGACCTCCTCCCGGGCGACCGTCACGGGCGCCCCGGGGCGAGAGCGAGCACGAGCACGAGCCGGTCGGCGACGGAGGGCGAGGAGGGCGAGAAGGCCGTCCACTGCGGGGTGCGGAACTCCACCACCAGGTCGGACGCCCACACCGGCGACGGCGGGTCCCGGGCCATCAGCCGCCGGGCCCGCGGGTCCTCGGTGTGCGGCACGGGGGTGGTGGCCACCCGGGCGGGCGTGCCGGGCGGCGGGTTCCCGGCGAAGAAGGGCTGCCCCCGGGCCCGTTCCGTATGTCGGATAGCGGACGCCTTGCCCCGGCCTTCGGACAACAGATGGTCAAATTCTTGTTGCATACCTGTCAAAGAGCCGATGTGGCTGGCACGCTCCCCTCCGCGTCACCCCCCACATGAACCCCCACGCGTTTCAGCGAAGGAGCCCGCGTGATCCGCCAGCAGTCCTCGCACCGCCGGACCGTCGTCCGCACCGCCGCCCTCGTCGCCTCGGCCGCCATGGTCGTCGTCGGAGTCCAGACCGGAACCGCCGGAGCCGAGACCCGCACCGAGACCCGCACCGAGGCCGCGAACGGGGCCACCGCCCTCGTCCTCGGCGCCCCGCAGCGGGCCGTGGCGATCCAGCAGGCCCAGGCGTCGGCCGCCGCCACCGCCCAGGCGATCGGCCTCACCGACCAGGAGGAGCTGGTCGCCCGTGACGTCGTCAAGGACGTGGACGGCACCGTCCACACCCGGTACGAGCGCACCTACGAGGGCCTCCCGGTGCTCGGCGGCGACCTCGTGGTCCACCAGCGGAAGAACGGCGCCCGCTCCACCACCAAGGCGACCGCCGCCCGCATCTCCGTCCCCACCACGAGCGCCACGGCCCGCGCCGCCGCCGGCGACTCCGCCCGCAAGGTGATCTGGGCGGCCGGCGGCAAGCCGGTCCTCGCCTGGGAGACCGTCGTGAAGGGGCTCCAGCACGACGGCACGCCCAGCGAGCGCCACGTCGTCACGGACGCCGCCACCGGCAAGGAGCTCCACTCCTACGAGGCGATCGAGACGGGCGTCGGCAACACCCAGTACAGCGGCCAGGTCACCCTCGGCACCGCCTCCGGCTTCACCCTCACGGACACCGCCCGCGGCGGCCACAAGACGTACGACCTGAAGGGCGCCACCAGCGGCACCGGCACCCTCTTCGCCAACTCCACCGACACCTGGGGCAACGGCCTCGCGAGCAACCGCGAGACCGCCGCCGCCGACGCCCACTACGGCGCGGCCGTCACCTGGGACTTCTACAAGAACGAGCTCGGCCGCAACGGCATCCGCGGCGACGGCGTCGCGGCCTATTCGCGCGTCCACTACGGCAACGCGTACGTCAACGCCTTCTGGTCCGACTCCTGCTTCTGCATGACGTACGGCGACGGCGCCGGCAACGCCAAGCCGCTGACCTCCCTCGACGTCGCCGGCCACGAGATGTCCCACGGCCTCACCGCCTCCACCGCGGGCCTCCGCTACAGCAAGGAGTCCGGCGGCCTCAACGAAGCCACCTCGGACATCCTCGGCACGGCGGTCGAGTTCTACGCGAACAACTCGTCCGACACCGGCGACTACCTCATCGGCGAGAAGATCGACATCCGCGGCAACGGCACCCCGCTCCGCCACATGGACAAGCCCAGCAAGGACGGCAACTCCGCCGACTACTGGTCCAGCAGCCTCGGCCGCCTCGACGTCCACTACTCCTCGGGCCCGGCCAACCACTTCTTCTACCTCCTGGCGGAAGGCAGCGGCACCAAGACCCTCAACGGCGTCACCTACGACTCCCCGACCTACGACAACTCCACCCTCGCCGGCATAGGCCGCCAGAAGGCCTACAAGATCTGGTACAAGGCCCTCACCGCCTACATGACCTCCTCCACCACCTACGCGGGCGCCCGCACCGCCACCCTCAGCGCGGCGACGGACCTCTACGGCGCGAACTCCGCCGAATACAACGCGGTCAACGCAGCCTGGAAGGCCGTCAACGTCAAGTAGCGGCGAAGCCCCCGGCAACCCCCACCCGACGTCTTCCTCTGAACCGGTTGACGGTCGTTCAACACCCTTGATTCGATGATCTGTTACATCACCGATCGAAGGTGGGGGAAGCCGGCGTGGCTCTCGACAACCCGGATCTCAAGGACGTGCTCAAGGATGTCGCCTCCGGCGTCCTGCAGCTTCCGGACTTCCAGCGGGACTGGAAGTGGGACGACGAGCGGATCCGGGCGCTCATCGCGACCGTCACACTGAAGTATCCGCTCGGCGTCGTCATGTCCCTCCACACAGGCGGGGAGAGCCAGTTCAAGGCGCGCACCCTGAAGGGCGCGGAGAGCGGCGACGGCAAGGCCCCCGACCTCCTGCTCCTCGACGGCCAGCAGCGGCTCACCTCGCTCTTCCAGGCGCTGCACCAGGACGGCCCGGTCGAGACGCGGGACGGCCGGGGCAAGGACCTGCGGCGCTGGTACTACGTCGACATCGCCAAGGCGGTCGGATCCCCAGCGGACCGGGACGACGCGATCGTGTCCGTACCGGAGGACAAGGTCCTCAAGCGGGACTTCGCCCGCACGGTCGTACTGGACCTGTCGACCACCGAACGCGAGTGCGCCGCCGGGTACTTCCCGCTGCACTTCGTCTTCGACACCCACCGGGTCGGCGCCTGGCAGCAGGAGTTCGTGCGGAACCCGGAGAACTGGCCGCTCTGGATGAAGTTCCAGGAGCAGGTCCTGAACAACATGCTCTCCTTCGACGTCCCGATGATCAAACTGGCGGCGTCGACCACGACGGACGCGGTCTGCGCCGTCTTCGAACGGGTCAACTCCGGCGGAGTGCCGCTGAACGTCTTCGAGCTGCTCACCGCGAGCTACGCGGGGGACCAGGAACACGTCGCGGCCCACGGCGACTACTACCGGCTGCCCGACGAGTGGCGGGAGATCAAGCAGGTCCTGACCCTCGCCTACCCGGTGCTCGGCCGCCCCGAGAGTGGACCGGAGGACGGGCTCAGCAGCAGCGACTTCCTCCAGGCGGTCTCCCTCGTGCGCACCTGGGAGGCGAAGCAGGAGGGGGCCGGAACGGCCGTGTCCTGCAAGCGCCGGGATCTGCTCAAGCTGCCCCTGGCGGACTTCCGCAGGCTGGCCCCGAGGGTGACGGCCGCCTTCGGCTGGGTGGGCGCGTTCCTGGAGCGCCAGTCCATCGCCCGTACGGGAGACCTCCCGTACCGTACGCAGCTGGTGCCGCTGGCGGCCGTGCGCGCGCTGATCGGCACCGGGACGGACACGCCGGCCGCGGCGGAGCGGATCGCCCAGTGGTACTGGTGCGGCGTCCTGGGCGAGATGTACGGCGGCTCCCTGGAGACCCGTTTCACCCGCGACGTCGAGCAGCTGATCGACTGGATCCAGGACGAGCGCGCCCCTCAACCCGACACCGTCGCGGAGGCCGCCTTCCTCGAAGACCGCCTCGACACCCTCTCGACCCGCAACAGCGCGGCGTACAAGGGCATCTACGCCCTGCTCATCAAGCAGGGGGCCGTGGACTGGCACTACACCGAGGGTCCGCTCACCCCCGGGCAGCTGGTGGAACGGGCCGTCGACGTCCGGCTGATCTACCCCAAGTCGTGGATCACCAAGAACCTCGCCGCCTGGCCCTCGAACGCCAACTGGACCGTGCGCGCGAGCTCGATCGTCAACAAGACGCCGCTGTCCCTCCGGGCCTCCAAGAGCATGGCCGGACCGCCGGCCGCCTACCTCAAGACCCTCACGCTCGAATCCGGCATGCGCCCCGAGTGGTTCGAGGACGTCCTGGCCACGCACCTCGTCGATGTGGAGGCGATGCGCGAGGACGACTTCGTCCGCTTCTACGAGACGAGGGCCCAGCGGCTGCTCGACCTCGTCGTGTCGGCGATGGGCAAGCGCACCGTCTCCCGCGACACGGCGGAGTGGTGAGCGCGGCCATGACGCAGAACCCCGGTGAGGAGCAGCTCCTCGCGCTGAAGGGCCGGCAGATCCCCGTCCAGGAGCTGCTCGCCCTCTTCGGCGTCCGGATGCGGAACGACCTGACGGTGCCCCGCATCGAGCAGGCCCTCAAGGACGCCGGCCTGACGACCCTCCCGTACTTCGGCACCTGCAACCACGGCGCGGACGTCCACGTGGTGGCCTGGCAGCCGCAGGCGGCCGACGCATCCGCCGCACCGCCGGAGGACCAGGACGGAGACGACCCCGAGGAGATGAGCCCGGGCGGCCTGCCCGCCCGGCCGCTGCGCATCGGCGACATCCCGTCGGCGACGGCCGGCCTGTTCTCCGTCGAACCCGACACGCCGCTCACCCAGGTCACCTACCTGATGCGGACGAAGAAGTACTCCCAGATCCCGGTGATCGAAGGGGGTACCACCCTCCGCGGTGTCGTGACCTGGAGCTCGGTGGCGAAGGTCTACGAGACGACGGGTTCGGCCGTCCTCGCCGAGGCCATGGTCGAGGACCCGCCCGTGGTCGAGGCCCACCACGACTTCTTCTCGCTGCTGCCCCGCGTGAGCGAGGACGGCTACCTGCTGGTCCGGGCGAGCAACGGAAGCTTCAGCGGCATCGTCACCGCAGCCGACATCACCCAGCGCTTCGACGTGACGGCCTGGCCGTTCTTCGTCGTCGGCGAGATCGAGTCCCGGCTGCGCAAGTGCCTCGGCGCCCGCATCGGCGAGGAGGCCATCCGCGCCGTACAGCTGCCGAGCATGCGCACCGGCCTGATCACCGATCTGATGTTCAACGGCTATGTGAAGCTGCTCGACGGCGACCAGCAGAACCCGGCCCTGCGCGTCCGCTCGGACCAGAACTGGGCGGCCCTCGGCTGGCCCGGGGTCGACCGCGTCCAGTTCGTCCGCCAACTGGACCGGGTCCGCGTCATCCGCAACGGCATCGCCCACTTCGACGCGGAACCGATGGCCCCCCGCTCCACCAAGGAACTCCGCGAATTCGTCGGCCTGCTCCGCCAACTCACCTGACGGCCCCCGGCACCGCCTCCAGGAGAGGTGGTGCCGGCCCCCCACGGACACAAAAAGAAGACCCCGCCCTCGGCTTGCGCCATGGGCGGGGTCTTCCGGCACTTCTCGCGAAGTGCCCCCGGCAGGATTCGAACCTGCGCACACGGCTCCGGAGGCCCTGTGTGCTTGAGGTATCTGTGCAGGTCGGTGACCTATGAGGGGCGGTCAAACCTTGGCGGTCCGCTAATGGGCCGCAGCTCGGGGCCAAGCGACTCCGTTTCGAGTCAGGGAAGCTGCCGACCCTGCATGCCTGCAGCCGACTCGTCACCCACCTGACGCAGAGGGTGGGTGATCAGCGCCGTGGCTTCTCGCCGTCACATCATCGCCGATGACCTCAGGGCCCAGATTTCGACGGGCCGCATCAAAGCCGGCGACCGCCTCCTCGCTGAGGCCCGTCTCGCCGCCCGCTACTCGGAGCCTTCTTTGGTCAGGTGCTTCTGAGTAGTGGATTAGAGGCCCGATCGGATGCGTCTAATCGGGCACGGGTAGGGCACGGCTGGAGGGAGGACGCGAGGATGCAAGATTCCCACTCGTCGGTGTCAGCCGCTGTCGGCAGGCACCCGGGCCACTTGCCGGGCGACACACCACCCTTAGCCAGACGTGCGGCCCTTCCCCTGCTTGTCTATTGCGGCAGCAAGTGCGAGGAGTGCTTCAACCTGAGCCATCCGTACGCGGGTCTCGGCTGTAAGCCCCCGCTTTTCTCCTCGCTCGGCCGCTTCAAGCAGCTCCTGAGCCTTGTGCGCATGTGCGGCGTAGTCAGCCATGAGACCTCCAACGTGGGTGATCCGTACCGTAGCGATCCACTAGAGGTGATGGGGGCAGTTTCGGCTGAGATCTCATGGGCCACCAGACCCACCGGCCTTCCTCACGACTCACCTTCGACTCCCATCCCGTCTGCCGTCGACCCACACACCGCACCTGCTCGGCTCTGCCTGGGTCGACGGCAGGCGGG
>NZ_JBHTST010000100.1:0-31622 GCF_042794995.1 Streptomyces sp. NPDC056503 | reverse complement strand
GACGGCCGGTCCGGCTCCGCCCGGTTCAGTCGAAGGACCAGGCGCGGATCGCGCACACCCCCTCGTCCGCCGCACCCGCCGAGCGGTACGTGGCGAGCGCCGGGCCGTTGTCCGTGTCCACCGGCACCCACGCGCCCACGCAGTCCCGCTCCCTGGCCGCCGCGAGCAGCGCCTCGGTCAGCGCCCGGCCGAGCCCGCGCCGCCGGTACCCCTCGTCGACCCCCAGCTCGTACAGGCACAGCTCGGCGCCCTTGTCCGGGTGGATCATCTCGATCCCCGTCACGAACCCGGCGGGCACCCCGTCCCCGGTGTACGCGACCAGCATCAGATGACCGGGGGAGGCGAGGAAACGCTCCGCCCACTCCGGCCGCGCGGGACCGTCGTACAGGTGCTCCGCCGCCAGCAGTTCGGCCACCGTCCCGGCCCGCCGGATCTCGAACCCGTCCGCCACCACGCCTCCTCGCACGAAGCCGCCGGCCACGGGCGTACCGCGACCGCTGTACGCGGACCGTACTCCGTACGCCTCCAGGAGGCCGCCGATCTCCGTCCCGGGGCGCCGCCCGCGCACGGACGCGCCGCCTAGGCTCGGTGCCATGCGACTCCGACTTCCCCGGTGGGCCGCGGTCACCGCCGTCCTCGCCGTCCTCGCGGGCGCCGGCACCTGGACCGCCGCCGCCCTGGACGAACCCCCGCCCGTCCAGCGCGAGGACCGGGCCCTCACCCTCGACGGGGTGCGGATCGACACCTCGTACTTCACCGGCGCCGGCACCGGCCGCCGCCCCGCCGTCCTGCTCGCGCACGGCTTCGGCGGCTCCAAGGACGACGTCCGCCCGCAGGCCGAACGGTTCGCCCGCGACGGGTACGCCGTCCTCACCTGGTCCGCGCGCGGCTTCGGCGCCTCCGGCGGGAAGATCGGCCTCAACGACCCCGAGCACGAGGTCGCGGACGTGCGCGGCCTCGTCGACTGGCTCGCCGCCCGCCCCGAGGTCCTGCTCGACACGGCGGGCGACCCGCGCGTCGGCGTCACCGGCGCCTCCTACGGCGGCGCGATCTCCCTCCTCGCCGCCGGGCACGACCCCCGCGTCGACGCCATCGCCCCGCAGATCACCTACTGGAACCTCGCCGACGCCCTCTTCCCCGGGGGCGTCTACAAGAAGCTGTGGTCCGGCATCCTCTTCTCGATGGGCGCCGACGCCCGGGGCGACGCCTGCGGCCGCTTCGCCCCCGAGGTCTGCGCCCTGAGGGAACGCGTCGCCGTCTCCGGCCGGCCCGACGCCGAGGCCCGCGCCCTCCTGGAGGCCCGCAGCCCCTCCGCCGTCGGCGACCGGATCAAGGTCCCCACCCTCATCGTGCAGGGCCAGACCGACTCCCTCTTCACCCTCGACCAGTCCGACGCGATGGCCCGCGCCCTCACCGCCAACGGCGCCCCCGTCGCCGTCGACTGGACCGCCGGCGGCCACGACGGCGGCGACCGCGAGACCGGACGCGTCGAGGACCGGATCGGCGCCTGGTTCGACCGCTGGCTGAAGAAGGACGCCTCCGCCGACACCGGGCCCGCCTTCCGCGTCAGCCGCACCGGCGGAGTCGACTCCACCGACGGCCGCGCCACCCTCCGCGCGGCCACCGCCGACCGCTACCCGGGCCTGCGCGAAGCCACCCGCGAACTCGCCCTCACCGGCCCCCGGCAGCGCTTCGCCAACCCGGCCGGCGGCGCTCCGCCCGCCGTCTCCGCCGTGCCGGGCCTCGGCGGCGGCCTCGGCGGACTCTCCTCCTCCCTCGGGGTCGGCCTCGCCCTCGACTTCCCCGGCCAGCACGCCCGCTTCGACACGGCCCCGACGACCGAGCCGCTCCGCGTCACCGGCACCCCGACCGTCCGGGTCGAGGTCGCCTCGACCGCATCCGACGGCGCCGCCGTCCTCTTCGCCAAGGTGTACGACGTCGGCCCCGACGGCCGCCGACAGGTGCTGCCCGCCCAGCTCGTGGCCCCGGTCCGGGTCGAGGACGCCGGGAAGGGCCGGTCCGTCACCCTCACCCTGCCCGCGATCGACCACGAGGTGGAGGCCGGTCACCGGCTCCGTCTCGTCGTCTCCGCCACCGACCTCGGCTACGCCTCCCCGCCGACCACCGCCGGCTACACCGTCGCCGTCGAAGGCCCCCTCACGGTGCCGACCGCGCCGGCCGTCACCACCCAGGCCGCCGGCCTGCCCTGGTGGGTCTGGGGCCTGCCGCTGCTCGGCCTCGCCGTCGCCGCCGCCCTCCTCCTGACCGCCCGGCGCCGCACCGCCGGCCCGGCACCGGAGCCCGGGCTCGCCGCCGTGCCCCTCCAGATCACCGGCCTGTCGAAGAAGTACAAGGGCGGCGAGCGGTACTCCGTCCGTGACCTCTCCTTCCGCGTCGAACAGGGCCAGGTCCTCGGCCTCCTCGGCCCCAACGGCGCCGGGAAGACCACCACCCTGCGGATGCTCATGGGCCTGATCACCCCCGACGAGGGCGAGATCCGCGTCTTCGGCCAGGCCATCCGGCCCGGCGCCCCGGTCCTCTCCCGGGTCGGCTCCTTCGTCGAGGGCGCCGGCTTCCTGCCGCACCTCACCGGCCGGGAGAACCTGGAGCTGTACTGGAAGGCCACCGGCCGCCCCGCCGAGGACGCCCACCTCGACGAGGCCCTGCGCATCGCCAACCTCGGCGGCGCCCTCGAACGGGCCGTCCGCACCTACTCGCAGGGCATGCGCCAGCGCCTCGCCATCGCCCAGGCCATGCTCGGCCTGCCCGACCTGCTCATCCTCGACGAACCCACCAACGGCCTCGACCCGCCGCAGATCCGCGAGATGCGGGAGGTGATGATCCGGTACGCCGCGGGCGGCCGCACCGTCATCGTCTCCAGTCACCTCCTGGCGGAGGTCGAGCAGTCCTGCACCCATCTCGTCGTCATGGACCGCGGACAGCTGGTCCAGGCCGGCCCGGTCGCCGAGATCACCGGGGCCGGCGACACCCTCCTCGTCACCCTCGGCGAACCCGTCGCCGACGCGCTCGTCGAGAAGGTCGCCGCCCTGCCCGGGGTCGGCTCGGCGGTCCGCGCCGAGGACGGCCTCCTGGTCCGCCTCGACGCCCCCGACGGCGGTACCGCCGACGCGACCGCGCTCATCGGCGAACTCGTCCGCCTGGACGTCCCGCTGACCGGCGTCGGCCCGCACCGACGCCTGGAGGACGCCTTCCTGACCCTGATCGGAGGATCCGCATGACCGCGACGGACACCGGCCCCCGCCCCGGCCCCGGACCCCGGCCCGGCTCCGGCCCGGAGGCGCTCGCCCCCGGCTATCGCCCCGGCCGCACCCTGCCGCTGCGGGTCGAGGCCCTGCGCCAGTGGAAGCGCCGCCGCACCCTCGTGATGGCGGGGGTGCTCGCCGCCCTGCCGTTCGTCCTGATCGTGGCCTTCGCCATCGGCGGCCCCGACGCCGACGACCGCGGAGGCCGGATCACCCTCATCGACACGGCGACGGCCTCGGGCGCCAACTTCGCGGCGACCTGCCTCTTCGTCTCGGCCGGTTTCCTGCTCGTCATCCCCGTGGCGCTCTTCTGCGGCGACACGGTCGCCTCCGAGGCCGGCTGGTCCTCCCTGCGCTACCTCCTCGCCGCGCCCGTGCCGCGGGCCCGGCTGCTCGCCGCCAAGCTGGCGGTGGCGCTCGGCTACAGCGCCGCCGCGCTCTTCCTCCTGCCGCTCCTCGCCCTCGCCGCCGGCACGGTCGCCTACGGCTGGGGTCCGCTCCAGCTCCCCACCGGCGGCTCGCTCCCGGCCGGGGAGGCGGTTCTGCGGCTGCTCATCGCCACCTCCTTCGTCCTCGTCTCCCAACTGGTCACCGCGGGGCTCGCCTTTTGGCTCTCCACCCGCACCGACGCCCCGCTCGGCGCGGTCGGCGGAGCCGTCGGCCTGACCATCGTCGGCAACGTCCTGGACGCGGTCACGGCGCTGGGCGACTGGCGCGACTTCCTGCCCGCGCACTGGCAGTTCGCCTGGATCGACGCCCTCCAGCCCCGGCTGGAGTGGGGCGGCATGGCCCAGGGTGCGGCGATCTCCGTCACCTACGCCCTGGTCCTCTTCGCCCTCGCCTTCCGCGGCTTCGCCCGCAAGGACATCGTGTCCTGACCGGCCCCGCGCGCCCGGGGCTCACAACCACCCCCTCCGAGCCGCTTCCGCGCCCGCGCGGAAGCGGCTCGTCGTTCCCAGGGCGGCCATCAGCTCGCCCACGCGCCGGCTGTACGTCCGCGCCGACATGCCGAGCCGGGCCGCGGCCGCCTCGTCCGTGAGCCCCGAGAGCAGCGCCTCCAGGACCGGCCGCAGCGGCTCCGGCGGCCCGCCGGAGGCGGAGCGGGGCGGCGGGAGGCGGACCAGTTCCTCCGCCGTCGTCCAGCAGGCGTGATGAGTCCGCACCAGGGCCTGCACCACCACCGGGTCCCGGATCAGCAACAGGCCGTTGTACAGCAGCTCCAGATCGAGCGGGACCGCCGCCACCGTCCGGTCCACGACGATCAGCTTGAAGGGGATCGTGTCGGCGAACCGCGCCCGCCCCGGTATCCGCGGCCCGTCCTCCAGCCGGGGCAGCGCGTGCCGGGGCACGATCCGCCGCACCTCCCCGGCCCGCTCCGCCGCCGCGCGCATACACGCTCCCGCGAGCTCCAGGAACGGCTCGGGGATCGCGCGGGACGCCGAGGCCACCGGATCGTCGAAGGTCAGCAGCTCGTGCCGGGTCGAGGCGGCCAGCCCGGCGAGCGCCGCGCTGATGCGCCGCGCGCCCCGGACCGGGCGCCCCGCCGGCCGCTGCCCCTCGGTCGCGGCCCGGTTCATCGCCGAACGGGCGAGCATCACGGAGCCCGCGCTCTCTGCCACCGCTGACCACCCCCGCCGATCGATGTCCACTCCATGTACTCACGTGACTGCGTACGGTGACAACCCCTGTGGACAAACCTGGCGTCTCCATGCCACTGGCCCCCGTTCCGCCTTCCGTTGCCACATCGAGATCCATCCGCAACTCCTTCGCGGGGTCCGCCCGCGCCTCCCGTTCGTCACAGTCGCAGAGGCCGGGCGCGGCCCGCGTCGTCCCCGACGTCGAGCGCGCCCGCAACAAGTGCCGTACCGAAACGGGGAGTTGTCCATGAAGCGTCCTCACCGGAGAAGTGCCGTCCTCGCCGGGGTGCTCGCCGCCGGGCTCCTCGCCGCCGGCTGTGGCGGCGGGGCGAACGACTCGGCGAGCGAGTCGGGCGACCACCGGAAGGCCGCGCCGCAGGTCCCCGACGGCGGTCGCGGCGCCGCGACGCCCGCCCCCTCCGCCCCGGCCGACGGGCAGGCCACGGGCGCGCCCGAGGGGGAGCAGCGGGCCCCGAGCCCCGCCCCCGACTACCTCTCCACCTTCGCCCTCGACGTCGACACGGCCTCGTACGGCTATGCCCGCCGCTCGCTCGCCGAGGGCCGGCTGCCCGACCCCGCCACCGTCCGGCCCGAGGAGTTCGTCAACAGCTTCCGCCCCGACTACCCGCGCCCCGCCGACGACGGCTTCAGCGTCACCGTCGACGGCGCCCGCACCGGCGCCGAGGGCTGGTCCCTCGTCCGGGTCGGCCTCGCCACCCGGGGCGCGGACCGGGCCGGCGAACGCCCGCCCGCCGCGCTCACCTTCGTCGTCGACGTCTCCGGCTCGATGGGCGAGCCGGGCCGGCTCGACCTCGCCCGGCACGCCCTGGGGCTCGCCGCCGACGGACTCCGGGACGACGACTCGGTCGCGCTGGTCGCCTTCAGCGACGAGGCCGAGACCCTGCTGCCGATGACCCGGCTCGGCGACGCCCGGCACCGCGTCCGCGAGGCGGTCGACGCCCTCGCCGTCCGCTCCTCCACCAACCTGGAGGCAGGGCTGCGCACCGGCTACGACGTGGCCGCCGAGGGGCACCGGAAGGGCGCCACCAACCGGGTGGTGCTGCTCTCCGACGCCCTCGCCAACACCGGGGAGACGGCGGCCGACGCCCTCCTCGGCCGCATCGACGAGCAGCGCAGGGAGCACGGCATCACCCTCTTCGGGGTGGGCGTCGGCAGCGACTACGGCGACGAGCTGATGGAGCGGCTCGCCGACCGGGGCGACGGCCAGACCACCTACGTCTCCACCCGGGAGCAGGCCCGCAGGGTCTTCGTCGACCAGCTGCCCGCCCAGGTCGAGCTCCGCGCCAGGGACGCCAAGGCGCAGGTCGCCTTCGACCGGGAGACCGTGGAGCGGTTCCGGTTGATCGGTTACGAGAACCGCGCGGTCGCCGACGAGGACTTCCGGAACGACCGGGTCGACGGCGGCGAGGTGGGCGCCGGCCACACGGTCACCGCCCTGTACGCGGTGAAGACCCGGCCCGGGGCGAGCGGCCGGATCGCCACCGCGACCGTCCGCTGGCTGGACCCCGACTCCCGTTCCCCGCAGGAGCGTTCGGGCACGGTCGAGGCGGGCGCGCTGTCCGCCGGGCTCTGGGAGGCCGGTCACGACAGCCTGCAACTCTCGGCGATCTCGGCCTACTTCGCGGAGGAGCTGCGCGGCGGCGGCGCACTGCCGGGCGCGCCGCGCCTCGGCGAGCTCGCCGGGTACGCCGACGCCATCCGGGGACGTTCCGGTTCGGCGGTGGTCGGGGAGCTGGCCGAAGCGGTGCGCCAGGCCGACCGGCTGATCGGGGAACGGCCCGCGGGGGAGGGGGAGTTCCGCTCGGGCGACCCGTACGCCTGAGCCGTCGGGGCTCCCGTCGCGCGCGCGTGAGGGGAGCCCCGACGGGAGGGGGCGGCTGCGCGGCGGGGGCGGCATCATGACCCCATGGCCACCCTGCTGCTCGCCCTCGCCGTAGGAAGCACCGGCCTCTACGCCGGATTCCTCCTCGTCTTCCTCACCGGGATCATGCCCGCCCTGGGCCGCCTCACGGACGCCGCGTTCGTCACCGCGATGCGCCGTGTGAACGAGGCGGTGCCCAGGGCGGTCTTCATGACCGTCTTCCTCGCCGCCGCGGTCTTCCCGATCGCCGCCTATCTGGTGCCGGTGGACGGCCGGACCGGGACGCAGCGCTGGCTGGTCCTCGCCGGGTTCGTCTGCGCGGTCCTCAACCACCTGGTCACGGTCGTCGGGAACGTCCCGCTCAACAACGCGCTCGCCACCGCCGAGGGTCCCGGCGAGGATCCGGCGGCGACCCGCGCCGCCTTCGAGTCGCGCTGGAACGGCTACCACCGGATCCGTACGGCCCTGATCGTCGCCGCCTTCGGCCTGCTCACCGCCGCCGCCGTCGGCTGACACCGGAACCCTCGCCTCCGGCCCTCGGCCGGGCGGCTTTCCCCCGCCCGCGCCCGGCGGTGAAACAGACCGTCGGGTCGGGTTGTCGTCCCGGATGGCGCGATCTCGCCGAAGATCACCCTCCCGTCATCCACAGGGTCCCTTCAAAACCAAACTAGTGAGTCCGAAACATGTTGCTGGCATGGATCGAGTTCCGGCCCCTGGCGTGAAGAGGTCGTCCTTATATCCCATCAAACTGGGCGAATCTCCCTGATTTCAGGGGTCAGGATTTCATACCTTCCGGTTTCTTATTGACATGACCAGGGGGGTCTTTTTTTAATCAACCCGAGGATCCGCGTGCGCAGACACCGAGGGGGGCATAGTGGACATCCACATCCTGGGGGGGTTGTCGGTCCGCGAAGGCGGGGTATCGATCACCCCGACCGCGGCCGCACCACGTCAGGTCCTCGCCCTGCTCACCGCCTTCGCCGGCCAGGTCGTGCCCGTCACCGTCCTCACAGAGGAGCTGTGGCCGTCCGGCGCCCCGCGCGGCGCCCGGACCGAACTCGCCGCCCACATAGCGGAGCTGCGCGCGCTCATCGCCCGCGCCCTGCACGAGTCCGAGGAGGACGCCGCCGCGGGCCGCTGGACCGAGCGGCGCACCGCCGACGCGGTCCTCGTCTCGCTCCCCGGCGGCTACCGCCTCGACACCGGCGTCGGCGTCCACGACATCGGACAGTTCGAGCGCGCGGCCGGCGCCGGATACCGCGCCATGGACGCCGGCGACCTGGTCCGCGCCTCGCTGCGACTCGGCGAGGCCCTCGCCCTCTGGCACGGCGAGCCCTACGCGGGCGTGGCCGCGGGCCCCTGCCTCCGCCGCGAGGTCGAGCGCCTGGAGTCCGCCCGCCTCAGCGTCCTCGACCAGTGGGTGGAGGCCCAGCTCGGCCTCGGCCGACACGAGGAGATCCTCTCCGAACTGCCCGGGCTCGCGGCCCGCTACGCCACCAACGAACCGCTCCAGGCCCACCTCATGGTCGCCCTGCTCCGCTGCGGCCGCCACGAGGAGGCCCTCGCCGTCTACGAGCGGCTGCGCACGGTCCTCCACCGCGAGACCGGCATGGAGCCCTGCGCCCGCCTCCGCCGGCTCCAGCACTCCGTCCTCGCCGTCCGCCACACGCGCGTGGGCGCCGGAGCGGGCGCCCGCACCCCGCTCGCCGCCACCTCCGCCGAGGCCCTCTTCGGATACGCCACCGGGCCCGGAACCACGCGCGCGGCCTTCGACGCGGTACCCGCCGGCGGTTGGTACGGTCCCGCCGTGCCGCGCGTCCCCGCGCAGCCCCAGCCGGGCCGCGCCGGCACCGTCACGGCGGGTGTGGCCATGGCCGTCTGACGCGACGTCGGGTCCGCCCGTGAGGGGGACGGCGGACCTCGGGGAATGAAGTGCCGCACGTCACCGTTGACCCGCTCCCGGGGCAGAATGAGGTTCGGCCGCCAGGACGGGTTTCCGCCGAGGTGCCCGATTCAGGCCAGACGACGGGGGTGGGGGAGATGGACACGCGGGGAGTGGACGAGGGCGCGGGCGCCGACGCGCTGCTCGCCGTCCTGGAGCTGCTCGCCGGGCGGGCCGCGCCCGGCCAGTTCGAGGCCGTCCTCGACGAGGCCCGGCTCGCCGGACTCGACGGGGCCGGACTCGGCCGACTGGAGCGGGCCGTCGCCCTCGCCGGCTCCCTCCACGAGGAGCGCGCCGCCGACCGGGGCCGCGCCGCCCGCAGCGGCGCCTCCCTCGCCGTCCTCACCGACACCGCCCGCGACCTGACGCTCAGCTACGACCTGGACGGCCTGCTCCGGATCGTCGCCCGCCGCGCCCGCCGCCTCCTCGGCCTCGACATGGCGTACGTGACCCTGCGCGGCCCCCAGGGCGCCTGCTACATCCGCGTCACCGAGGGCTCCCGCACCGGCGGCGACACCGGCGCCACCACCGGCCCCGGCCTCAGCGTCGGACTGCGCATCGGCGCCGGCAACTGCCTCGGCGGCATCGTCCAGCGCACCGGCGAACCCATCTGGACCCCCGACTACCCCGCCGACGAGCGGTTCACCAGCGGCGAGGCGCCCGACCCGGCGGCCGCCCTCGACGGCGCCGAGGTGGTCGACCCCGGCGACGAGGCCGTCCGCGCCGAAGGACTCCGCGCCGTCCTCGCCGTGCCGCTGCGCAGCGGCGACTCCGTCATCGGCGCCCTCTTCGGCGCCGACCGCCGGGTCCGCGAGCACACCCCGCAGGAGATCGCCCTGCTGGGCGCCCTCGCCGACCTCGCCGCCCTCGCGGTCGAGAAGGCCGGACTCCTCGACCGCACCCGCGCCGAACTCCTCGAACTGGAACGGGACAGCGCCCGCGTGCGCACCAGCCTCACCCGGATGCGGCACGTCTCCGAGGCCCACGGCCGGATCATGAACCTGGTCCTCGCCGGCGGCGACCTCCCGCACGTCGCCAAGGCCGCGGGCGACGCCCTCGACGCCACCGTGATGGTCCGCGACCCCGGCGGCCGCCGCCTCGCCGCCTGCGGCGACTTCCCCGGCCTCGACGAGGAGGCCGTCGCCAAGGCCTCCCTCGATGCCCACGCGCTGCGCCGGCCCGTCCTCGCCGCCGACTCCGTCTGGGTCGCCCCCGTCATCGCCGGGTCCGAGGACCTCGGCGGCCTGGTCGTCCGCGTCGACGGCGGCCTCACCGACGAGGACGAACGACTCCTCGAACTCGTCGCCCAGTCCGTCGCCCTGCTCCTCCTCATGCAGCGCTCCACCGCCGTCGCCGAGGGCCCCGTCCGCGACGAACTCCTCGACGACCTCATCGCCGACCCGCCGCACTCCCCGCAGCAGAGCGCCCGGCGCGCCCGGCGCCTCGGCGTGGACCTGCGCAAACCGCACGTCCTTGTGGTCGCCCGCCCGGAGGGCGGCGAGCAGGGCCGGGCCGTGGTCTGGGCGTCCTCGTACGCGTACCGCCTCTCCGGCCTCAAGACCGTCCAGGGCGGCTGCGTCGTGCTGCTGCTCCCCGGAGTGGACGCCTCCGCCGCCGCCTCCGCCGTCTCCGAGGAGCTCACCCCGCTCCTCGGCCACCCCGTCTCGGTCGCCGCCGCCGGCCCCGGCGGAAGCCCCGACGCCGTCGGCCCGCTCTACGCGGAGGCGCTGCGCTGCCTGGACGCGATGAGCGCCCTCGGCGGTACCGGTTCCGCCGCGGCCGTCGCCGACCTCGGCTTCCTCGGCATGCTGCTCTCCGACGACCACGACGTCGACGGCTTCGTGGAGAACGCGATCGGGCCCGTCCTCGACTACGACGCCGAGCGGCTCACCGACCTCACCCGCACCCTGGAGGCGTACTTCGCCTCCGGCGCCAGCCCCACCAACGCGGCCGAGGCCCTGCACGTCCACCCCAACACCGTCTCCCGCCGCCTGGAGCGCATCGGCGAACTCCTCGGCCCCGAATGGCAGAAGCCCGGCCAGGTCCTGGAGGTCCAGCTCGCCCTGCGCCTCCAGCGCACCCGCGAGGTGCTCGGCCGCCGCCGCGCCGCCGCGGCCCCGCCCCGCCCCCCGGCCGGCCCCCTCGACTGACCACGGGCTCCACGGGCTCCACGGGCTCTACGGACTCCGCGGGACACCCGCCACGCACGCGTGCGTGGCCGTCACACACGCACGTGAGTGCCCGTCCGCGTCACGCGGACGGGCACCCCGCTCCGGTGGCCCGTTGGGGCGGGCTCGGGCGGACGGCCGGACGGGGTCCGGCCGGGAGGCGTCAGAGGGCGCGTCAGCCGGCCGCGCGCCGTGCGGCGTGGCCCGCCGACTCCCACGCCGAGCCGAGCACCGTCGCCGTGTGCGCGGCCGAGGCCAGCGTGATGTGCCGGTGCCAGCCCCGGTAGGAGCGGCCCACGAAGTCCCGCAGCCCCGCCGCCTCGCCGACGGCGGCGAAGTCCCGGTCCACCCGCTGCGCCAGCTTGGTCAGCCGCAGCAGCGAACCGACCGTCGCCTGCGTCAGGTCGCTGATCCACACCCGGGCCGGGCCCCGGCGCGGGTCGTCCCACTCGCCGAGCAGCATCAGCGGCCGCATCCGCTCCCCGCCGGGGGAGGGCAGGGCGACCCGGACGGCCGTCGCGAGCGAGGTCCGCGAGGTCCGCGCGCCGCCGACCGTGTCCACCCAGCTCACCGGCCTGCGCAGTCCCTTCAGGGACTCGAGTATCTGCGCCGCGGGCAGCGGGCCCGCGCCGAAACCGGGCAGCGAGCGGTCCGCGATCGCGAGCCGCGAGCCGGCCCCGATCCGCGCCACCACCGGCACCCCGGCCGCGGCGAGCCGCGCCAGCGCCGCCCGGCCGGCCCCGCCCCTGATGTCGAGGAGCACCGGCTTGCGGGTGATGTCGGTCCAGCGCGCGGTGTCGAGGGCGGCGGAGACCGCGCACTCCTCCAGCGTCTCCTCGCCGGCCTCGTCGGGCACCTCCGCGCGGTCGCGCCGCGTGCGGTCGTTCACCCACGGGTCCGGCAGGAACAGCCGCCAGTTGACCGGAGCGCTCAGCTCCTCGCCGGCGAACCACACGCCGAACGCCTGCTGGCCCTGGAAGACCTGCCCGCGCTCCGGGTCGAAGCGCCGGTCCACGCCCACCGAGTGCTCGCCGGCCTTCGGGATCGGCATCGGCCGCACCACCCAGGCCTGCGGGTGCCCGCCGCGCTCCAGGAACCGCCCGAGCGAGGCCCGCATCGGCTGCCAGTCCCAGGTGGAGCTGGAGATGAAGTGGTGCAGGCTCTGCTCGGCGGCCGGCCCGCCGATCTGCGCGGCGATGTTCCGGATCGACTTGCGGCCCTGCGCGGTCAGCAGCCCGTGCAGGTACTGCTCGGCCTTCAGACGCTGGTCGCGGCGGGCGAAGCCGGAGAAGAGCGCGGAGGTCAGGTCGGTGTAGACGGACTCTCCGGGGCGCGGCGCGGCGGCCCGGGGCACGGCGCGGACCCGGGGCCGCGGCACGGTCGGCGTGGCGGCCATGGCGACCGTCTCGCGCTTGATTGCGACGGATGTACTCACGACACTCCTGCCCGTCCTGCCCGAAGGATGCGCAGCTGCCTCCCGCTGCCCCTCCACCGTCGCCCCTCCACCCCCGTCCCGACGAGGTGGACCCGGCACCCGAATCGGCCGCCGGATGGTGGCCGGACCACCGTCACGCCCCTGACCTGCGCCTCGCCCCCTCCCGAACGGACCGCGAACCAGCCCCGAACCGCCCCCGGACCGCCTTCGGAGTGCCCCCGCACCACCCTCCGAGGGCGGGGTGGTGGCCGGACCACACCCCCCGGCGCCTCCCCGGACCTCCCCGGCGCCGTGGCGGGAACCTCCCCGGGAACCTCCCCCGCCCCGCCCCGAGGCCTCCCCCTCCGGACCTCCTCCGGACCTCCTTCGGACCTTCTTCGGACCTTCTTCGGACTTCCTTCGGGCCTTCTTCCGGTGCCGCGGATCCCGCCCCGGAGGAGCTGACAGACTCACCGGACCCGCTTTGACCCGTCGCGCTCCGTCGCCGGACCATCGCAGAGCGAGGCGACACGGGCAGGACCCGGTTAATGCCCCAGGCCGGTACCGTGCCCGTGCGCCTCGCTCCACGGCACGTCCCCGGCGTCCCGCGGCCTCGCGCCCGGCCCGGCCGCCCCGCCCTTAACCTGGGGGTATGGGAGCGCGGGAACAGGTGCCGGTCGTCGCGGTGGTGGCCGCCGGCGGTGTGCTCGGCGCGTTCGCCCGCTACGCGGCGACCCTCGTCTGGCCGACCGGGCCCGGCACCTTCCCCTGGACGATCTTCCTGGTCAACGCCGTCGGCTGCGCCCTGATCGGCCTGCTGATGGTCTTCGCCACCGAGGCCCCGACCGCTCCGCACCCGCTCCTGAGGCCCTTCCTCGGCACCGGGTTCTGCGGCGGCTTCACCACCTTCTCGACGTACGCGCTCGACACCCGGGGCCTGTTCGGGGCGGGCAGCCCCGCCGAAGGCGTGCTCTACCTGGGCGGGACCCTGTTCACCGCGCTCGCCGCCGTCGTGGCCGGCGTCACCGCGGGCCGCGCGGTGTGGGTGCGGAGGGAGACGGCGTGACCCGGCCGGAGCGGCGGAGGCACGTCACCGGTCCGGCGCTGCGGCTGACGATCGTCGTCGGAGAGAACGACACCTGGCACCACCGTCCGCTCTCCAGCGAGATCGTGCACCGCGCCCACGCCGCCGGTCTGGCCGGTGCCTCCGTCTTCCGGGGCGTCGAGGGCTTCGGCGGCGCCGCCCTCATCCACACCGCCCGGATCCTCTCGCTCAGCGAGGACCTGCCGGTGGCGGTCCTGATCGTGGACGAGGAGGAGCGGATCCACGCCTTCCTGCCGGAGGTCGAGGAGCTGGTGACGGGCGGTCTGGTGGTCCTCGACGCGTGCGAGGTGGTGCGCTGGGCGGGCGGCGCCGACGCCCCGGAAGGGACGCCGGCGGAGTGAACTGGCTGCTCGTCGCCCTCGGCGCCGCCGTGGGCGCGCCCCTGCGCTACCTCACGGACCGGGCCGTGCAGGCCCGCCACGACTCGGTCTTCCCCTGGGGGACCTTCACCGTCAACGTCGTGGGGTCGTTCACCCTCGGCCTGCTCACCGGCGTCACCTCGGCGCAGGCGCACCTGCTGCTCGGCACCGGCCTGTGCGGTGCCCTCACCACGTACTCGACCTTCTCGTACGAGACGCTGAAGCTGTACGAGGGCGGGGCGAAGGGGTACGCGGTCCTGAACGTGGCGGGCAGCCTGACCGCCGGGCTCGGAGCCGTATGGCTCGGAACCGAGGCGGCCGGGCTGCTGTAGGCCGGGTCGCGCCACCGTCAGGCGGTGATCCAGTCCGAGGTGGCGATCACCGGCTGGACGCCGTCGCGGTGGACGGTGCCCTCGATGAGGCCGTACATGCGGTCCGCCGCGAAGTACACCTCGTTCTCGTTCTTCAGGCCGAAGGGCTCCAGGTCCACCAGGAAGTGGTGCTTGTTCGGCAGGTTGAGCCGCACCTCGTTGACCGTCGGCACGTGGTCGAGGACCCGGCAGGCCATCGCGTGCAGGGTCTGCTGGAGCGAGTAGCTGTACGTCTCCGCGAACGCCTCCAGCATGTGGCGGCGGGTCTTCTCGTAGGAGCGGTCCCAGTCGTGCTCCGGGTCCGCCGCGGCCGTCGCCGAGTTCGCCCAGCGGGCGGTGACCTTGGTGGCCAGGATCCGGTCGTACGCCTCCCGGAGCGTCGTGTACCCGTCCTTGAGGTAGCCGTGGAACTCGGAGTTGGTCGAGTTCATCACGGTCAGGTCCTTCAGCCCGGACAGCACCTGGAGGCCGGTGGCCTCGCTGTACGTGACCTGCGCGGTGCGCACCTCCTGGCCCTTGCGGACGAAGGAGTGCTGCTCCTTGCGGGTGGGGACGGGGATCCGCTCCCAGGCGTACTCCTCGACGCGGACCTGCGCCTCGCGGATCACCTCCTGCGAGGTCACGAAGTGCCGGGCGAGGTGGATCGCGAAGGCCTCGGGGGAGGTGACGCCGTGCTCCTTGGCGAAGGCGTAGACCGTGTTCTTGGTGGTGTCGGTCGGCAGGCAGTTGGCGTTGTCGCCGGTCAGGTGGACGTCGCGGTACTCGCCGCGCAGCGCCACCGACACGTTCAGGTCGCGGATCTCGTGCCAGGCGCCGTCCTCGCCGCCCCTGCGGGCGATCCTGACGATGCGGTTCTCGGCCTTGCCGTACTGGTTCTGGGCCAGGACGTGCTTGCTCATGCGGTTCAGCTCCTGCGGGTACGCGGATACGGATATCCCGTACGCCCGGCGTCCAGCGCGCCCGCGTCCCGCGGCCGTGCGCTCCCCGCCGTCCGGCCCGTGAACGGCGGGCCGCCCCGGGACTGACGAGCATCCCGGTCCGTAGGTGTGGCTCGAAGATAGGTGCCTTCCAGGTCACTGGCAATGGGAGAGGGGCGCGGGGCGCGCCCGCGGGCGGCGGGCGGCCCGCCTGTACGGGAAGCGTCAAGACGGGCATTCGCGGCGTTAGGGGCACGTCAACGGAGGCGGCGAGGGGTCGGGAAGGAGGTTTCCTCATCTCGTCCGAGAATCCGTTCTTCCTTCTTCTCCGGGAGTCACGATGGCCGATCTGGCCTTCGTCGCCACCGCGCTCGCGGTCTTCGCGCTGGTGGCGTTCATCGCCAAGGGGGTGGCGAAGCTGTGAGTGCCGAGAACATCGTCGGTCTCCTCGTGGCCGCCGCCCTCCTGGGCTATCTCGTCCTCGCCCTCGTCAAGCCCGAGAGGTTCTGAGCCCCGAGATGAGTCCCGTCCTCGCTGGAGTCCTCCAGCTCCTGGCGCTCGTCGCCGCGCTCGGCCTGTCGTACCGGCCGCTGGGCGACCACATGGCGCGCGTCTACTCCTCGGAACGGCACCTGAGACCCGAGAAGTGGGTCTACAAGGCGATCGGCGCGAACCCGTCGGTGGAGATGCGCTGGCCGGCGTATCTGCGCGGGGTCCTCGCCTTCTCCGCCGTGAGCGTCCTCTTCCTGTACCTGCTCCAGCGGGTCCAGGGCGTGCTGCCCGGCTCGCTCGGGTTCGTGTCGATCGACCCCGACCAGGCCTTCAACACCGCCGCCTCCTTCGTGGCGAACACCAACTGGCAGTCGTACTACGGCGAGCAGGCCATGGGCCACGTCGTGCAGACCGGCGGCCTGGCGGTGCAGAACTTCGTGTCGGCGGCGGTCGGCATGGCCGTGGCGGTGGCGCTCGTACGCGGCTTCGCCCGGTCCCGTACCGGCGAGCTCGGCAACTTCTGGGCCGACCTGGTCCGGGGCACGGTCCGGATCCTGCTGCCGATGGCGGTGGTCGGCGCGCTCGTCCTGGTGGCCTGCGGCGCGATCCAGAACTTCTCCGGCATCCACGAGGTCGGGCAGTTCACGGGCGGCACCCAGCAGTGGAACGGCGGCGCGGTCGCCTCCCAGGAGGTCATCAAGGAGCTGGGCACGAACGGCGGCGGTTACTTCAACGCCAACTCGGCCCATCCCTTCGAGAACCCCAACGGGCTGTCCAACCTCTTCGAGATCTACCTGATCCTGGTCATCCCCTTCGCGCTGACCCGCACCTTCGGGCGGATGGTCGGCTCGCTGCGGCAGGGGTACGCGATCCTCGGCACGATGGCCGTGATCTGGCTCGGTTTCACCGCGCTGATGATGTGGACCGAGTTCGCGGGGCGCGGACCGGCGTTCGAGCTGGCCGGCGGGGCGATGGAGGGCAAGGAGACCCGCTTCGGGATCGCCGGCTCGTCGCTGTTCTCGGTGGCGACGACGCTGACGTCGACGGGCGCGGTGAACTCCTTCCACTCCTCCTCCACCGGTTTCGGCGGCGGGATCACGATGCTGGGCATGCAGCTCGGCGAGATCGCGCCCGGCGGTGTCGGGTCGGGCCTGTACGGCATGCTGATCATGGCGGTCATCGCCGTGTTCATCGCCGGCCTGATGGTCGGCCGGACCCCGGAGTACCTGGGCAAGAAGATCGGCACCCGCGAGATCAAGTTCGCGGCCTGCTACATCCTGGTCACCCCGGCCCTGGTGCTCTGCTTCACGGCCGCCTCGTTCGTCCTGGACACCCCGGCGCACTCGATGACCAACTCCGGCGCCCACGGCTTCTCCGAGATCCTGTACGCCTTCACCTCGGGCGCCAACAACAACGGTTCGGCGTTCGCCGGCCTGAACGCCGACACGCAGTGGTTCAACTCGACCATCGGCATCGCGATGCTGCTGGGACGGTTCCTGCCGATGGTGTTCGTCCTCGCGCTGGCCGGCTCGCTCGCCGAGCAGACGCCCGTCCCCGAGACGGCGGGCACCCTGCGCACGGAGAAGCCGCTGTTCACGGGCCTTCTCGTTGGCACGATCATGATCGTCGCCGGTCTCACCTACTTCCCGGCCCTCGCCCTGGGACCGCTCGCCGAAGGACTCGCAGCATGAGCACCCTCACCCCCACCCGGCCCCCGAAGAGCGGGGCGCCCGCCGGACGGCCCGCCGAGACCGGACGCGTCGGCGGCGGACTCTTCGACCCCAGGCAGCTGCTCGCCTCCTTCCCGGACGCGCTCCGCAAGCTCGACCCGCGCGTGATGGTCAAGGCGCCGGTCATGTTCGTGGTGCTGGTCGGTTCGGTCGTCACCACCGTGCTGGCGGTGGCGCATCCGGGGGACTGGTTCGGCTGGGCGATCACCGCCTGGCTGTGGCTGACCACGATCTTCGCCAACCTCGCCGAGGCGGTCGCCGAGGGCCGGGGCAAGGCCCAGGCCGACACGCTGCGCAAGGCCAAGACCGACACCGTCGCCCGCCGGATCACCGGGAGGGACGAGGAGCGGGTCCCGGGCACGGAGCTGCGCGTCGGCGACCTGGTGGTCTGCGAGGCCGGCGACGTCATCCCCGGCGACGGCGACGTCGTCGAGGGCGTCGCGTCCGTCGACGAGTCGGCCATCACCGGCGAGTCCGCCCCCGTCATCCGCGAGTCCGGCGGCGACCGGTGCGCCGTGACGGGCGGCACGAAGGTCCTCTCCGACCGCATCGTCGTGAGGATCACGACGAAGCCCGGCGAGACCTTCATCGACCGGATGATCGGCCTGGTCGAGGGCGCCGCCCGGCAGAAGACGCCGAACGAGATCGCGCTCAACATCCTGCTGGCGTCCCTCACCATCGTCTTCCTGCTCGCCGTCGTCACGCTGAAGCCGTTCGCGATCTACGCGGGCGCCGACGGGCAGACCTCGCTGATCGTCCTCACCGCGCTGCTCGTCTGCCTGATTCCGACGACCATCGGGGCGCTGCTCTCGGCGATCGGCATCGCGGGCATGGACCGCCTCGTCCAGCGCAACGTCCTCGCCATGTCGGGACGCGCGGTCGAGGCCGCCGGCGACGTGTCGACACTGCTCCTCGACAAGACCGGCACGATCACGCTGGGCAACCGGCAGGCCGCCGAGTTCGTCCCCGTACGCGGCACCACCGCCGCCGAACTGGCCGACGCCGCCCAGCTGTCGTCCCTCGCGGACGAGACCCCCGAGGGCCGCTCGGTGGTGGTCCTGGCCAAGGAGAAGTACGGGCTGCGCGAGCGCCACCAGGGCGAACTCGCCCACGCGACGTGGATCGAGTTCACCGCCCAGACCCGCATGTCCGGCGTCGACGTCGACGGCAGGAAGGTGCGCAAGGGAGCCACCGGCTCCGTCGTGGCGTGGGTGAAGGAGAACGGCGGCGAGGTCGCCGAGGACGCCCAGGAACTCACCGACGCCATCTCCCAGGCCGGCGGCACCCCGCTCCTCGTCGCCGTCAAGGACGACAAGGGCGCCCGCGTCCTGGGCGTCATCCACCTCAAGGACGTCGTCAAGGAGGGCATGCGCGAACGGTTCGACGAGCTGCGCCGCATGGGCATCAGGACCGTCATGATCACGGGTGACAACCCGCTGACCGCGAAGGCCATCGCCGAGGAGGCCGGTGTGGACGACTTCCTCGCCGAGGCCACCCCCGAGGACAAGATGGCCCTCATCAAGCGCGAGCAGGCCGGCGGCAAGCTCGTCGCGATGACCGGCGACGGCACCAACGACGCGCCCGCGCTCGCGCAGGCCGACGTCGGGGTGGCGATGAACACGGGCACGTCGGCCGCGAAGGAGGCCGGCAACATGGTCGACCTCGACTCCGACCCGACCAAGCTCATCGAGATCGTCGAGATCGGCAAGCAACTCCTCATCACCCGAGGCGCGTTGACGACCTTCTCGATCGCCAACGACGTGGCGAAGTACTTCGCGATCATCCCCGCGATGTTCACCGTCGCCTATCCGGCGCTGGACAAGCTCAACATCATGGGCCTGCACTCGCCCGAGTCCGCGATCCTCTCCGCCGTCGTCTTCAACGCGCTGATCATCGTCGCCCTCGTCCCGCTGGCGCTGAAGGGCGTCCGCTACCGGCCGTCGAGCGCCGACGCGATGCTCCGCCGCAACCTCGCGGTCTACGGACTCGGCGGCCTGGTCGCCCCCTTCATCGGCATCAAGCTCATCGACATGCTCCTCACCCTCATCCCCGGAATCGGCTGATCACCGCCATGAACAACTCCGTAGGAAGCACCGGCCGGGTCCTCTGGGCGGGCCTGCGCGCCCTCCTCGTCCTCACCCTCGTCTGCGGCGTGCTCTACCCGCTCGCCGTCACCGGCATCGCCCAACTCGCCTTCCCCGGCAAGGCCGACGGCTCCGAGATCGAGGACGCGTCCGGGAAGGTCGTCGGCTCCGCACTCATCGGCCAGTCGTACCTCGACGGGGACGCCCCCGACCTGCGCTGGTTCCAGCCCCGCCCGTCCAACGGCCTCGGCACCAACAGCGTCAACACCCGGTACTCGATCCTCCTCTCCGGCGCCACCAACCGCTCCGGCGACAACGCCGACCTGATCAAGTGGGTGACGGACGCCAAGGCGGCCGCCGTCAAGGACAACTCCACGAACGACTACAAGGTGAAGCCCGCCGACGTCCCCGCCGACGCGGTCACCTCCTCCGGCTCCGGCCTGGACCCGCACATCTCCCCGGAGTACGCGAGACTCCAGGTCCACCGCGTCGCCGAGCGCAACCACCTCGCCGTCGACCGGGTCGACAAGCTCGTCGCCGACCACACCGAGGGCCGTGTCCTCGGCTTCATCGGCGAACCCCGCGTCAACGTCCTCCGACTCAACATCGCACTGCGCGAACTGACCGGCGGTCAGTAGGGGAGGAGGCGGGTCTCGACCGCCGGCAGGCCCTTCGCCCACCAGTGGTCGTACCGCCCGTACACCCGCGGATCGCGGTCGGCGAGCAGCGCCCCCAGGGACGCCGCCTCGGCCGCGAGCCCGTCCCAGTCGCCGGCCGCGAGCGGGTGGAAGGCCGCCGCCTCGATCCCGCCCTCGACCGGCCGCCAGGCCCCCGCCACGTACCCGTCGACCAGCAGCGTCGGCAGCACGTCGCCGTTGATCCGTATGACGTGCCCGCGGTACGCGGCGGGGACGATCCGGCTCCGGTCCGCGTACGCGAGCAGCGTGCTGTCCCACATCGCCATCAGGCGCGGCGGGGCCGGTGCGGCACCGTCCGGGCGGGCCGCGCCCGGCAGGTCGTACAGCACCGTGCCGTCCGCGCCGGCCAGGAGCTCCGCCGCGCCCTCCGCGACCAGCGCGTCGAGCGCCGCGCGGGCCCGGCCGCGCTGCACCAGGCCGAACTGGCCCAGGTCCGCCGCCGACGCCGGGCCGAAGCCCGCGAGATAGCGGTGGGCCAGCGTCCTCAGCCCCTCGGCCGCCGCCTCCGGGTCCATCGCCGGCGGAAGGTGTCCGGAGGCGACGAAACCGGGGGAGGCGGCGTACTGCCACGGCGGGCCGCTCGGCACGTGCCACAGCGGCGCGTACTGCCGCAGTATCCGCCCCGCCGTCGGGGTGAGGCTCCCCCCGCCCCACAACTCCTCGGCCCGCAGCCGCAGTTCCTCCCCGGTGCGGGAGCGGTCCGCGTACGCGAGGAGCTCCGGCAGCAGGGCGTCGGCGCCGTCCGGGGTGATCCCGGTGTCGGTGAACCGCCGGTCGCGCAGCCGGCCCCCGCGCAGCGTCGGCTCCACGGCCGTCCGGAAGGACGGGTAGTCGTCGGCGTGCACGAGGTGCAGGGTGATCCGCATCAGCGTCGAGCGGACCAGCCGGAAGCCCCCGACGGCCGCGTCGAGCTCGGCCGGATCGAAGTCCCGCACCCTGTTCCACAGCGCCACGTACGGCGAGCCCGGCTGCTGTGCCTGGAGCGCCACCGCACGCCGCACCGCCTCCTCGACGCCGACCGCCTCCCTCGCGAGCAGCGACTGGCGGGCGAGCGTGGCCCGGTTGAGCGCACGGGCGGTGAGGGCGGGCCGGGTCGGCGGCGCGGTCGCGGTCATGGCCCCGATTGTGGCGCGGGGGACCGACAACGGCCCCCGCGCCACCGGCAATGGCCCCCCGCGCCACCGGTGACGGCCCCCCCGCGCCACCGGCGACGGCTACTGCTCGCGCAGCCCCCAGGGGGAGCCGTACTCCGTGAGGAGGTTCAGGAAGGGGCGCGGGTCGAGGGCCTCGGCGCCGAGTACGCCGGAGCCGGTCCAGACGCCGGTGGCGAGCAGCTCCAGCGCGACGACCGGGTTGACGGCGGTCTGCCAGACGACGGCCTGCGAACCGTACTCGCGCATCGACCACTCGTTGTCGACCACGTGGTACAGGTACACCTCGCGCGGCGCCCCGTCCTTCACGCCCTTCACCCAGGTGCCCGCGCAGGTCTTGCCGCGCATCCGGTCGCCCAGCGTCGCCGGGTCCGGCAGACAGGCGGCGACGACGTCACGAGGCGAGACCCGCGTCCCGTCGGGGAGCGTCACCGGCTCCGTGCGGTCGAGCCCCACCCGGTGCAGCTCCTTCAGCGTGCGGATGAACTCCTCGCCGAGGCCGTACTTGAACGTGACCCGGCGGGCGTCCACCCAGCGGGGGATCAGCAGCACCTCCTCGTGCTCCACGTTCACGCACTCCACCGGCCCGATGCCCTCGGGGAAGTCGAAGACCTCCGGCTCGCTGAACGGCGGCGTGGTGAACCAGCCCCGGTCCGCCTCCCAGACCACCGGTGGGTTCAGGCACTCCTCGATGGTCGTCCAGATGGAGAACGAGGGCGCGAAGTCGTAGCCGTCCACGGTGAGGTTCGCGCCGTCGCGGACGCCGATCTCCTCGACGGAGTCGAAGAGCTCCTCGGCGGCGTACCGCGCGAAGACGTCCGACAGACCCGGCTCCACGCCGATCCCGACGAGCGCGAGCCGCCCGGCCTTCTCCCACTCCGCCGCCCGCTCGAACTGGGCGTCGCCCAGCTTCACCCCGCACTCCTCGTGCGGGCGTTCCGGATGCGGCCGGGACAGCGACATCGCCATGTCGAGGTAGTGCGCCCCGGCGTCGAGGGCCGCCTCGAAGAGCGGCATCACGAACCGGGGGTCGGTCGCGTTCAGCAGGACGTCGCAGCGCTCGCGCTCCAGGAGCTCGGCCACCGCCGCCCGGTCGGAGGCGTCGATCCGGGCCGCCGTGAAGCGGCCGCCGGCCGACCCGCCGAGCGCGGCGACGGCCGCCTCGGCGCGGGACACGTCGTAGTCGGCCACCACCATGTGACCGAGGAAGGAGCGGCGGGCGGCGATCCGGGTGACGGCGGTCCCCACGCCACCGGCACCGACAAGCAGGACACGCATCTCGACAAACCACCTCTCATCGTCATGAAACAAGACAGTTCCCGGGAGTGCGCCCATGAAAGCCGTCCGCCGGGACACGGGTCAACGGCGTTGGCATAACCTGGGAAGAGGTGGGCAGAGAGGCTTCCATGGCTAAGAAAGTGGTACCGGAAGGGGAGAGGCGCCGCAGAAAACCCGTCAAGGCGGGCGGTGTCGTCCTCTCCGAACGGCTCTACATCGAAACCGCCCTGCGGATGCTCCAGGAACACGGCAGGGAGGGACTGACCGTGCGCCGGCTCGGCGCGGCCATCGGCGCCGACCCCAGCAGCCTCTACCGCTACTTCCGGGGCACCGACGACCTCCTCCTCGCCGTCGGCGACGAACTCGCCGGCCGCGCCCTGCGCGGCTGGGCGGCCACCGGCGACTGGCGGGCCGACCTGCGCGAACTCGGCCTGCGGATCCACTCCGCCTACCTCGCCCACCCACAGGCGGCGATCCTCACCGCCAGCCGGGTCAGCGGCCGCTCCCACGAGATCGCCGCCGACGAGGCGATCCTCGGCGTCCTGCGCGGCGCGGGACTCCCCGACGCGGAGGCGGTCCGCGTCTACCACGCCTTCATCGACCAGGCCCTCGCCTTCGCCGCGCTCGACGCGGCGGCCCTCGCCCTCCCGCACACCGCCCGCGCCGCCGACGAGGCCGTCTGGCAGGCCACGTACGCCCGCCTCCCCGCCGCCACCCACCCCCACATCGCCGCCACCGCCCCCCGCCTCGTCGCCCGCATGAACACCAGCGCCTACCCGACGGCCCTGGAGATGCTCCTGGACAACGCGGCGGCGACCCTCGACGCGACCTGAGAGGGGAGAACGGCGCGGGCGCGTCCGGGGCGGGCGGCGGCGCGTCCGGGCCGGGGCGGGGCGGTGGCGCGTCCGGGGCAGGGGTGGGCGTCCGGGGCGGGTGGCGGCGCGGCGCGCGGCCGCGGGCTCCGCCGCGTACGAACAATGTGGGTGGAACCGTACGCACCACCCGAATCGCCCCACGGGAGCCCCCACCCATGTGCCCCCCGCCGATGAGCGCGCGCCCCTCGACCACGCCCCCCACGACCACGCCCCCCTCGACCACGACCACGACCACGTCGCCCCTGGGTCCGCCGTCGCCCCTGAGTCCGTCGACGTCGCCGTCGCCCCCCGTCCGGATCGGCGCCCTCGCCCCGCTGAGCCGACCCGGCTGGACGGAGGCGGGCCGGCATCTGCTCGCCGGCCTCGAACTGGCCGCGGACGAGGTGAACGCCGGCGGAGGGATCGCCGGACGGCCGCTGGAACTCCTCGTCAGGGACACCGCGGCCGACCCGCGCCGGGCCGAGGCGGCCGTGGACGAGCTGGACGCCCTCGGCGTGGCCGCCCTGGCGGGCGAGTACCACAGCGTCGCGGCCCGTGCCGCCGCCACCCGCGCCGACGCCCTCGGCCTGCCGTTCCTCTGCTCCTCCGCGGTCATCGACGCGCTGACCGAGCGCCCGGCGGACCGGGTCGCGCGCCTGGCCCCCGCGCAGTCCCACGGCTGGCGCGTCTACGCGGAGTTCCTCCGCGCCGCGGGCCACACCCGCCTCGCGCTCGCCACCGAGCCGAGCGCCTACTGGGCGGCGGGCGCCCGCGTCCTCCGCGAGGAACTGGCCCCGCGCGGCGGCACCGTCACGGAACTCGACGCGCGCGCCCTGTCCCCGGCGGCGCTCGCCGGCGAACTGGCCGCCGGGGGCGCGACGGCGCTCCTCCTCCTGACCGGCTTCCCCGACCCGGCGGTCGAGCTCGTCAGGACCGTCCGCCGCGACCCCCGCCTCGCCGGCCTCCTGATCGGCGCGCCGGCCGGCCAGCCGGAGTTCGCCGAGTGGGCGGCGCTGCTGGGCGGCGAGGCCGGCGGGATCCCCTTCCTGCGCTACCTCCCCGCCCATCCGACCGCCCTCGGCGCCCGCGTGGAGGCGACCCTCCGCGACCGCCTCGCCGCGGCCCCCTCCTTCGTGGCCTTCGAGGGGTACGACACGGTCACCGTCCTCGCCGAGACCCTCCGCGCCCACGGCGCGGACCGCACGGCCGTCGCCGACGCCTGGCCCCACGTCGTGGTGGAGGGCACCCGGGGCAAGATCCGCTTCACCCGCCCCTCGGACGGCGCCCCCGTCTGGCAGTGGGACCGCCCCCCGGTCCAGGTGTCCGACCGCGACCCCGCCGACCCCACCCGCTTCCGCACCCTCCACACGGCGTGAGGGCGTCCGCCCCGGCCCGTCCCGCGGATCCGCTTGCGGAGTACCGCGCCCCTCCACCACCGTGTACCGGGGCGAGGACGGAGCCCCGGGAACGCGAGCGCACAGGGGTGGGGCGGATGGGGCGGGCAGGGCAGCCGACGGGGCGGGCGGCGCGGGACGTCTGGGCGGCGGAGGCGTACGAGGTCCTCGTCGAGGTCGCGCGGACCTACGACGCCGTCATCACGTACAAGGAGCTGGGGGAGGAGATCCAGGCCCGGAGCGGCCTCCCGACCGACTCCCTCCTCCACACCTGGATCGGCCCGATCCTGGGACAGGTCGTGCGCGAGGCCCACCACCGAGGCGACCCGCCCCTGACGGCCCTGGTCGTCCACCTGGGCGACGGCAAGGTGGGCAGCGGCTACAAGGAGGTCCTGGCCGTCGCCGGACAGCCGCCGGTGGAGGACGAGTTGGAGCGGGAGTACCACGCCGCCGAGTCCCGCCTGGAGTGCTACCGCCGCTTCGGCGCCACCCTTCCCCCCGACGGGGGAAGGCCCAGACTGGCCCCCCGGCTGGAGACCACCCTGGCCCGCCGAAGCGAGCGCGAGCGCGAGGTCCGGCCGCCCCGGATCTGCGCACGCTGCTTCCTCCAGCTCCCCGCCTCGGGCCTCTGCGACTCCTGCGACTGACCCCGAGAGCACGGACGCACCCCCGCCCCGCCCCGACCAGCAAAAAGACCCCTCCCGAAGGAGGGGTCTCACTGTGCGCCCCCGGCAGGACTCGAACCTGCGGCCAAGTGCTTAGAAGGCACCTGCTCTATCCGCTGAGCTACGGGGGCCGGTGATGGCCCTGGGCCTGGTGGCCCGGGTGGGTGGGGTGGGGCTGCCGGGACAAGGATAGGGGTCCTGGCGGCTTCGCCCGGGTGCTTCGCCTGCGTGGCACGATGTGGAGGTTCGGTGAAGCGAACCGATAATCGCAGGCAGGTGCGATTCGCGCAGCGCTTTTCGCGCCGTGCGCGGCGGGTGTTGTGCACTCGTTATGCCCCGGGTTCCGGGCGGCCTCCCCTTCTTCGGCGCGTAGGGGCGCCATACGCTTCAAAAACGCTCATAAATTGGGCATTCTTCGCATGTGGTGACCTTGGACGAACGGCCTCAGCTGATCGACGCACTCTCCGCCCTGCGCGACCGAGTCGCGGCCGTGCGTCTTCCGCTCCCCCTGCCCGACGTGCCGCGCGCCCGGCAGACGCGGGCCGAGTTGCTCGCGCAGCTCGACGACTACCTGGTGCCGCGGCTGCGGGATCCCGACGCGCCGCTGCTCGCCGTCGTGGGCGGGTCCACGGGGGCCGGGAAGTCGACGCTCGTGAACTCGCTGGTCGGGCGGCGGGTGAGCGAGGCGGGGGTGCTGCGGCCCACGACGCGGACACCGGTGCTCGTCTGCCATCCCGAGGACCACCACTGGTTCGCGGGGCTGCGGGTGCTGCCGCAGCTCACCCGGGTGTGGCTGCCGCAGACCGACGACGACCACCCGCCCACCGAGGGCCCCGACACCGGGGACAACGCGCTGCGGGTCGAGACCGCCGCCACCCTGCCCCGCGGACTCGCCCTCCTCGACGCGCCCGACATCGACTCCCTCGTCGTCGAGAACCGGCTGCTCGCGGCCGAGTTGATGTGCGCCGCCGACATCTGGGTGATGGTCACCACCGCGTCCCGGTACGCGGACGCCGTGCCCTGGCATCTGCTCCGTACCGCCAAGGAGTACGACGTCACCCTCGTCACCGTCCTCGACCGGGTGCCCCACCAGGTCGTCGGCGAGGTCTCCCGGCAGTTCGGGGCGCTGCTCGACAAGGCCGGGCTCGGGGACGTACCCCGGTTCACCATCCCCGAGCTGCCCGAGTCGACCGGTGACGGGAGCGGGCTGCTGCCCGAGAGCGCCGTCACCGTGCTGCGCGGCTGGCTCGCGCACCGGGCCGACGACCCGGCCGCGCGCCAACAGGCCGTCTCCCGTACCGCCTCCGGCATCATCGACTCGCTCGACAGCCGGCTCCCCGAACTGGCCGGTGCCGTCGCCGCGCAGTACGCCGCCGCCGTACGCCTCGGGGCCGCCGTCGAGACCGCCTACCGGCAGCAGGGCGCCCGGGTGCGGAAGGAGCTCGGCAAGGGCGCCGTGCTCGCCGGCGACGCGCGGGCGCGCTGGCGGGCCTACCCGCGCGACAGCACCGCCGACGAACTCCTCGACGCCCTCACGGAATCCCTCGCCGCCCTCCTCCACTGCGCCGTCTCCGCCGCCGAGGAGTCGATCCGGGACGTCCACCGCCGCGAGCCCGCCGCGGGCGCCCTCGGCACCCTCCCCGCCGGCGGCGACCGGGACGTCGCCGAGCGGATCGGCCTGGAGGTACGCCACTGGCGGCAGGTCCTGGAGGAGTCGGCCGAGGAGGAGGTGCGGGGCGTGGAGAAGCCCGCCGGGCGCGGGGCGGCGGTCCCCGACGCCGGGACCGTCGCCGCCCTGCTCGCCGCCTCCCTCCTCGGCGGCCGGCGCGCCCGGCCCGCCGGCGAGCGGCTCGCCGAACTCCTCGGCGCCCAGGCCGCCCTGCGCCTGCGCGACAAGGGCGGCGCCCTCGTGCTCACCCATGTCGACCGTGTCCTGCACGCCGAGCGCGACCGGCGCCTCGCGCCCCTCGACGCCCTCGGCGTCACCCCCGAGCCGCAGGCGGAGCTGATCGCCGCGCTCTCCGTACTGCAGAAGGAGAAGTGACGTGGCCGAGAAGCCGCTGGAGACCACCGGCCGTGAGGCGTGGGACGACGGGCTGATCGCGCGGCGGGCCGCCGAGCGGGCCGCCCCCGAGCAGGCGGCCGCCGGGGAGGCCGACGCCGGGGACGTCGACGCCGAGGACGCGCGGGGGTTCGGGGGGAGTTACGGCGGTGGGCTGCGGACGCGGCTCGACGCCCTCCACGAGCTCGTCGGGCTCTCGCGTACGCGGGTCGAGAGCGAGGCGCTCGCCGAGGCCGGGCGGGTCCTGGACGAGGCCGCCGCCCGGCAGCGGCTCTCCTCCCGGCACACCGTCGTCGCGCTCGCCGGCGCCACCGGCAGCGGCAAGTCCACCCTCTTCAACGCCCTCGCCGGCGTCGCCGTCTCCGAGACCGGGCTGCGCCGGCCCACCACCTCCGCGCCGCTCGCCCTCACCTGGTCGGAGGGGGCCGCCGGGCTCCTCGACCGGCTGGGCGTGCCGGGACGGCTGCGCCGCCGGCCCCTCGCGGGCGGGGCCGCCGACGCCGAACTCCAGTCGCTCGTCCTCATCGACCTGCCCGACCACGACTCGGCCGTCACCGCCCACCGCGACCAGGTCGACCGGGCGCTCGGCCTGGTCGACGCCGTCATCTGGGTCGTCGACCCGGAGAAGTACGCCGACGCCGCCCTCCACGAGCGGTATCTGCGGCCGCTCGCCGGGCACGCCGAGGTCACCTTCGTCGTGCTCAACCAGGTCGACCGGCTCGGCGCCGAGGCCGCCGAACTCGTCCTCGACGACCTGCGCCGGCTCCTCGACGAGGACGGCATGGCCCTCGGCGAGCACGGCGAGCCGGGCGCCACCGTGCTGCCCGTCTCCGCCCTCACCGGCGAGGGCGTGTCCGAACTCCGCGAACTCCTCGCCCGGTTCGTCCAGGAACGCACCGCCGCCGAGCGGCGCATCGCCGCCGACATCGACGCCGCCGCGGCCAAGCTCCGGACCGCCTACGTGGCGGACGGGCGGTCGGGCCTCGGGGAGCGGAGCCGCGAGGAGTTCGCCGGCCGCCTCGCCGTCGCCGTCGGCGCCCAGGCGGCCGGTGAGGCCGCCGAGCGGGTCTGGCGGCGCGGCGCCATCCGCGCCTGCGGATCGCCCTGGCTGCGGCTGCACCGCTGGTACGAGCGCAAGCGCTGGCACGGCTCCACCGACCCCCGGCTCGCGGCGCCCGTCGAGGACGAACTGACCGCCCGGCAGCGCGTCGAGCAGGCGGTGCGGATCGTGGCCGACGAGGCCTCGCGCGGGCTGCCCGCGCCCTGGGCCCACGCCGTGCGGGAGGCCGCCACGCGCAGCGCCGAGGGGCTGCCCGAGGCGCTCGACGAGCTGACCGTCACCCTCGGCGACCCGGCCGCCCGGCCGCCGCGCCCCGCCTGGTGGCCGGCCGCCGTCCTCGCGCAGGCCCTGATGACGCTCCTGCAGCTCTTCGGCGCGTTGTGGCTGGTCGGCCAGATCGTCGGCGTGGTGGAACCCGGGCTGCTGCCCCCGGTCCTGGTGATGCTGGGCGGGATCGTCGGCGGTCCGCTGATCGAATGGGCCTGCGAGAGCGCGGTGAAGGGGCCGGCCCGGCGGTACGGGCAGGAGGCCGAACGCAAGCTGACGGAAGCGGCCGCCGCCTGTGGTCGGGCCCGGGTCCTCGACCCCGTCTCCGCCGAACTGCTGCGCTACCGCGAGGTGCGCGAGCAGTACGCGAAGGTGGCCGGCCCCCGGCCCTCGCCGAGGATCGTCGGCGCGGGCGGCCGCGGGGGAGCCCTGCGGCTGGGCGCGACCCGGACGGGGTCCCGTATCCGGTAGTGGCCCCCGCGTCGATCCCCCTCCCGGGTGGGAGGTTCGTCCACAGCCCGCCGGCCGTCCACAGGCGCCGGCGGGCTTTCCGCTGCCCCGCCAGCATGGTCCTCGGCAGAAGCTCGCAGCGGGGACCAGGGAGAGGGACGGACATGAACGACACGACGGTGACGCTGGTGGGGAACGTGGCGACGGCGCCGGACTACCGGGAGACGGCGGCCGGGAGCGTGGCCCGCTTCCGGTTCGCGGTGACCGCCCGGCGGTGGGACCGCGAGCGGGCGGTCTGGACCGACGGCGCCACCAGCTTCTACACGGTCTCGGCCTGGCGGGCGCTCGGATCCAACCTCATGGCCTCGGTCTCCGTGGGGGAACCCCTCGTGGTCCACGGGCGGCTGAAGGTCCGTGAGGACGAGCGCGACGGGCAGCGCAAGACCTTCGTCGACGTCGACGCGCTCGCCGTCGGGCACGACCTCTCGCGGGGGACCGCCGCGTTCAGGAGGATCTCGCGGGGTGAGTCCCGGGGCCCGGGGGAGGGGGACCTGACGGAGAAAGAGGAGGAGCCGGGACTCGTCCCGGCGGACGGAAAGGACCCCTGGACGGCCGCGGCACACCAGCTGGTAACCGCTCCCTGACCTTGAGTTGTGGGGATTTGTCGACCAACTCGCCGGGGACATAACGATTCCGAGACGGAATGGTTATCTCACCGTAGGACCGGGGACCGAGCCCTTCCGCCTCCCTAGGATTCCCGAGTACTCATGAGGCACGTGAGCCCATCGAGTCACTGAGTCTGCTGGCGGGCGCTCCCCCCACGCGAATCGACCATGTTCGCGGAGCGACTCGCCCGGAGGGGAATGCAATGTTTTCAGTTCGTGGGCGCGGTGTTGCCCGCTTGGCCGCTGCGACCCTGGTTTCCGGCCTGGTCGCCTCCAGTGCGATAGCCCTCGCGGCACCCGCGATGGCCGACGGCGGCGGCGCCGCCGCGACGCTGGGGGGCCTCACGGAGTCCGGCAAGATCCAGATCGAGAGCGACCGGGGCGACTCGGTCCAGCGGGGTGGCCTCTTCGAGCTGACCGTCGACGGCGGCGGCTCGCTCCAGGCGTACTGCATCGACCTGTGGACCTCCACCGACGCGGGTACGGCGTACAGGGAGACCGACTGGGACAAGTCGACCCTCCACGACAACCCGAACGCCGGCAAGATCCGCTGGATCCTGCAGCACTCCTACCCCGAGGTCAACGACCTCAACGCGCTGGCCGGCAAGGCCGGCGTCGCCGCCCTGACGGGCGACGAGGCCGCCACGGCGACCCAGGCCGCGATCTGGAAGTACTCCGACAACGTCAAGGCCACCCCGGAGGACCCGGAGGCCAAGGCGCTCGCCGAGTACCTGGTCGCCGAGGCCGCCAAGGCGCCCGACCAGGAGGAGCCGAAGGTCTCCCTGGCCGCCGCCCCGGCCTCCATCGCCGGCAAGGCCGGCGAGAAGCTCGGTCCGGTCAAGGTGACCACCACGGCCGCCGACGGCGCCGTCAAGGTCTCCCTGCCCGCCGACGCCCCGGCGAACGTCAAGGTCGTGGACAAGGACGGCAAGGCCGTCACCTCCGCGAGCAACAACACCGAGCTCTTCCTGGACGTCCCGGCGGGCACCCCCGACGGCACGACCAAGATCACCCTGCAGACCGAGACCGAGGTCGCGATCGGCCGCGTCTTCGGCAGCGTCGAGGGCCACGAGCAGACGCTGATCCTGGCCGGCAGCAGCAAGTCCACGGTCAACACCGAGGTCACCGCCGCCTGGGCGAAGAAGGGTGCGGTCCCGGCCGTCACCGTCGCCGAGAACTGCGCCAAGGGCGGCCTCGACATCACCGCCTCCAACGAGGGTGACGAGGACTGGACCTTCGACGTGAAGGGCGTCTCCTACACGATCAAGGCCGGCGAGTCCAAGACCGTCACGGTCCCGGTCGCCGAGGACGCCGCGTACGACTTCACCATCACGGGCCCGAACGGCTTCTCGAAGTCCTTCCAGGGCGTCCTCGACTGCAAGACCGCCCCGAGCCCGGAGCCGTCGACCGGCACCCCGTCGGCGACCCCGTCGACCGGCACCCCGTCCGAGACCCCCTCGGCGACCCCGTCCACCCCGGCGCCCAGCGCCTCCACGGACGCCTCCACCGGCACCACCGGCACCACCGGCGGCGACCTGGCCGAGACCGGCAGCTCCAACGCCACCCCGATGATCGCCGGCATCGCCGTCGCGCTCGTCCTGGCCGGCGGTGGCGCGGTGTTCTTCCTCCGCAAGCGGAAGGCCGCTGGTCAGTAAGCACGGCAGAGCATGACGTCACCGGGTGAACGCACCCGGTGACGGCGACGGCCCCGGAC